>NZ_SLWM01000001.1:970142-1052699 GCF_004342085.1 Kribbella orskensis | reverse complement strand
AAGGCCGATGGCAAAGCACCCATGGAAGCGATGCGGTGCGTGAAGCGACGGCTGTCCGACATCGTCTATCGCCAGCTGCTCAACGACGCGCTGGCGCAGACACAGACAGGCCCGGGAGGACACCGGGGAACGTCTACTAACTCCAGCGTGACCGGCTCACATCCCCACGCCGGTTCTTCGGACAAGTCACTTCCCGGGCCCGCCACCGACGACCATACGCCCACGCACACAGCCCGTTCTTCACCCTCGTCCCCGCGCCCGCTCAGCAGCGCCGACCCGCAGCCGGCGTCAAGCGCACTTTGCTTGACACCGGCGAGGACCGGCGCACCCTGACCAAGGCGGGAAACGAGCACCTCCTTGACACAGAGGGGAGCCAGATCCGGTTGTTCGTTCGCGTCGACCATTGGGTCGGCTAACAGCCAGCGAGAACGTATCGGACATCTACATGGCCGGGCAGGATAGGTGAAGCGATGAGCTCGGGCGCTGCGGCTGAATCAGAGCTAGGGTCCCGTGTATGGACATGCTGAAGGGCGAACAGATCGCCGAGGCCAACCTGACCGACTGGCGCAAGCTCGCCCAGGGACTGCATGCCCGGTACGTGGTCGACGACTTCGGCGCCGGCGCACGGTTCGTCGCCGCGGTGGGCGAGGCGGGCGACGCGCTCGGCCACCACCCGCGCGTGTCGATCGGCAATGGGTACGTCGACCTCAAGCTGGTCACCGACGACGCCATCTACCGCGACGACGAGGGCACCGAGCACGTCGTCGAATGGGTGACCCAGCAGGACGTCGACCTCGCGCGACGGATCACCGAGATCGCCGCCGACCACCAGTTCGACGCCGACCCGGCCTCGGTCAGCGACATCGAGCTCGGCCTCGACACGGCGCACTCTGCGACCATCGCCCCGGTGTGGGCCGTCCTGCTGACCGGGAGCGCTGAAGCCCAGGGCCGCGGAACCCCCAGCGACGAAATCCGAGACGCCACGGCACGGGTACCGAATCTGTGGTTCGGGGACGCCGACGAGCACGAGACCCCGCGTCAGCGGTTCCACATCGAGGTCTATGTGGCGCCCGAAGTGGCCGAGCAACGGATCGCCGCCGCCGTCGCCGCGGGTGGGACCGTCGTCGATGACAGCAACGCGCCCTCGCTCACCGTGATCGCCGACCAGGACGGCAACAAGGGAATCGTCTGCGTCGACGTGTCCGCTGCGAAGAAAAAATGAAACGACGACTCGGTTGACCCGCGGTCGCGGCCCAAGTCGACCACCTCGCACAAGCTGACACTCTGACGTGACCGACTCGCGCACATCGGCTACTTGACCGCGCGCTGGCAGCGGCTATGAGCGGACGTACGACGGTCAACAGCGCCAGCACGTCACCGCGGAATCGGGACGGGCGCCAACCGCAATCGTCGATATCCTGGCGGGCATGGCCATCGCTCGCTTGCCCCTCATCGCTATCGACTGTCCCGATCCTGGTGCGCTCGCCAGGTTCTACGGCGCGATGCTGGATTGGAAGATCGACGTCTCCGCCGACCGGGCTTCGGTTTGCCCTGAGGACGGCCAGTGCATCGCCTTCCACCGGGTGGCTGATTACACGCCGCCGACGTGGCCGGCCCAGGAGCGGCCCAAGCAGATGCACCTCGACATGCTCGTTGACGACCTCGACGCAGCCGAGGCGAGAGTGATCGATCTCGGTGCAACCAAACATCCGGACCAGCCCGGTACGTCCTACAGGGTCTTCGTGGACCCTGCAGGTCACCCCTTCTGCCTTTGTCTGGAATGATCCAGAAGGGAGCCGTCGGCGTAGCGTTCGCACTCATCGGGAATTGAGCGCACTGTCGGCGGCATGTCCGGAAGACTATCGAGGCACTACTGCTCGCAGCGCCGACGCGCGAGATGGACGGTGATGTCCGCGGCAATCTCGACCGTCTCAGGCAGGACCTGCATGATCCGGCGATATACCTGCTCTTGCTCCGAGGTCGGCAATTCGAGATAAGCCGAGACGGTCGAGAGATGGCCAACGTAGTCGCGAGCACTCATCGTCAAGCGCCGCTCGATCACGGACTGCTGAGCATCGGCGAACCACTCAGACCGTTGGAGCTCCGTACCCGGCCACTGCATGTCATGTCCCGGAGGCGTCCCATCTGGAGACGGAACCTCGTCGCTCTCCAAGAACGGTGCCCGGGCCGTGCGAACAGCTTCCGCAACAGCCGGGTCAGCCAGCTGGACTGGTCCAGCGAACGAGGCAAACACGCCACCCGGCTCCAGCAGCGCGGCCATGCGCGACCACCGACCCTCTGGGTTCGTCCAATGCAGCGCCGCTGCCGCATAAACCAGCCCGTAGCTCTCGCCCGGTCGCAAGTCCTCGAACGCGGCTTGCACGGTCTTGAGGTTTGCTGGCACGTGCTTACGCAGCTCGGCGAGCATGGCCCCGTCAGGCTCGGTCGCGGTGACCGTGACACCCCGTTGAGCGAACAGACGGCTTGCTTTGCCTGTCCCAGCGCCAATCTCGAGGGCGGTCCGAACCGGTTGACCCGCGTACGCCATCACCATGTCGACAAGCTCCACGGGATACCCCGGCCGGAACCGTTCGTATGCTTCCGCCATCACTCCGAAGCTCAGTGCGCGACCGGACATGCCGAGCATCCTGACACGATCTGCGCCGACATGCTCGGTCTTTTCGCGCGACCCCGCCCGATCATGGGCAGCGGAATTCTGAAGCAACGACGATCGCTCATCGGCAAGACAGGACGTTTGCGCAGCAGCGTTTGTTCGGTAATGCATCTGCTCGCCGAGGACAGCCGGCACGCGTGACCGCCAGGACGTTCGAGACAGAGCACCCACGCGCAACCGTCAGGTGGGTGCGCACCGGCGTCATCGAGGATGGTCGCCGCGGTCTTGTGGGAAGCACTGTGGGGATCCCGAAACCCGCCCTGGCCGACGATTCAGTCGGTGGCCGGGGCTGGAGTTGGTGCCTCGATGTGGTGGCGGCGGACCAGGAGGAGGGCGGCCACGATGAGGTAGGCCAGGATCGCGGCGGCTGCTCCGGCGTACGGGTTCTGGTCGACGAGGACGACGGTGCCGGTGAGGATCGAGAAGTCGAAGAGGCCGTGCAGGATCGAGTTGACGGCGTTGGTGCCGGCGACCCGGCGGGTCAGGTAGAAGAAGTAGCCGGCGCAGCTGACCGCGAGAGCCTGGGGGATGGCTTGTGCGCCGTGGGTGAGGGAGTTGGACAGGTGCACCGCGCCGAAGATGACGCTGGACCAGAACGCGACCTTGCCTTCTGTCAGGCCGTGCGCCCGGAGCGTGGTGACGCCGATGCCGCGGAACATGCCTTCCTCGCCCCAGCCGACGAACTGGGTGGCGATGAACAGCGCGAGGACGTATCCCGCGGTTTTGTCGCCGAGTGCGGCGTAGTCGATGGCGGCCAGACTGCACAAGGCGAAGGTGATCGGCACTACCCAGACCCATCGCCGTACTGGCCGATCGTCTCGGAGTACCGGGTGCCACCAGCCCAGTACGGCGACGACCGCGTAGGTGAAGACGAGGGCCGCTCCGAGCGGGATCCACAGGTTGTAGATCACGCCTTCGGTTGTCGTGGCCGTGTCGTCATGGTCGCCAACGTGTTCGACGAGGATCCCGCCGCCCTGGATGATCGCCAGGTACACGATGACGACGACCCCGAATCCCCAGTAGGGCAACGGCTTCCGGGCCCGCGGCTGATCTGCCATGCCGAACGGTAACAGCCGGCGGCGGACCAAGTGAGGATTTTCTGGTCCGGCTGCCAGATGTCGTAGGTGTCCAGGCGTCAGTCGGGAATCAGGCTGAGATCACGGGCACGTCGCACGGCCTCGTTCCGGCGTGAGACCGCTAGCTTGCGAAGGATGTTGCGGACGTGCGAACGGACGGTGTTCACCGAGATGAACATCGTCGTCGCGATTTCCTCGGTGGTCAGCAACTCGGACAAGTAACCGAGCACTTCCAGCTCCTTCACCGTGAGTGGCGCGAGATAGCCCTCGTCGCGCACCTCGTTGGTGCCACTTCCCGCCGGAATGCTTCGCTGGGTGAGAACCCTGCGACCCGAGTCGACAACGGATCCGAGCAATGCCTTCCGATCGGACGGCGCTGCGTCGGTTTCCAGGAATCGCCGGACGGCCGGAGGAGCCTCACGGAACGGCCGCCGCAGATCCTCCGGCCCAGCTAGGCGCAGAGAGCGGTTGAGCGCGATCCTCGCCCGTCCTGGCTGTCGACGGTGCAGCTCGTAGGCGACTTCCAGCAGTCGCCCACCCACGAGGGTCTGCAGCGGGATCTCCTGGTTGTCGTTGTCCAGGATCGCGGACACCGACTTCTCCACGCCGACCCAGTCTTCCAGTTCCAACTGTGCGTGGCCGAGGACCAGCGACCTGCTGGCCTCATCCCGGTCACTCGGCTGGCCGATCATGCGGATCGCGACCTCGGGATCGCCCTGCACGACCGTCAGCATCGCCATTTCGAGCTGGAGCAGCTCGAAGGCCCAGCCGGCCTCGCCTCGCGATCGCGTGCCGATCGTCTCGAGCAGGTCGATCGCCTGGGCCACTTCCCCGCGGGCGCGGAGCAGGCGGGCCTGAACGATTGCCGACGACGCCTGAATTACCGGGTCCTCGCTCACGTCGTACGAACGGAGTGCTGCTCTGAGGTGTTCGCGACTGGCACGGAGGTCGTAGCGTTCTGTGCTCACCAGGGCAAGAGCGATCTCTGCCGCCGGCGGCCAACCCACTGACGGGAGACCGGTCTGTTGGGCGACGGACGCCGACTGCGACGCCCAGTCCTGGGCACGACGAAGCTGACCTTGGTGGGATTCGATCAGGGCCAGGTAGCCGAGGCACGACACCGTCAACGCATCACATCCCGGTGCCCGCAGGCGGGCCGCCGACGCGAGGGACTCCCGCGCATCGTCGATCTTGCCGTCGCGCAGCAGCGCAATTCCCTTGCTGGCGTGGACGAGCGCGGTCAGCTCGGGGTGTGCGACGACCTTCTCGCGCTCCAGCCTGCTGAGCTCCTCTTGCGCCAGGTCGGCGTGGGCGACGGTCTCCGGATCGTCGAGCAGACCTGATCTGACGGTCTGGACGATGTCGGCTGACAGCTCGACAGCGCGACTGTGGGCCGACTCCGGTGCGGCTGTCTCGCCGACACGCCCCAGTTCCTCTGCGCAGCGGTCGGGTTTGTGGTCAGCCAGCGCCAGCGCAGCCCTGACGACCGAGGCGGCGGGGTCTTCGATGTCGCGAGGCATCTTCCTGAGGTCGTCGCCCAGACCGCTCGGGTCGTTGCCCAGCAGAACCTTCCCGATGGCGAGGTCGTCGATGACGTACGCGGAAGCATCGCTCCAAGCCCCGACGGCTGCAGTCAGGCCAACGGCGGAGCGGAGAAATCCCTGGCGCGCGTACCACTGAGCGGCCTTCTTGTGCAGTCGGACCTGGCCGCGAGGTGATCGATGGGCGAGCTCTGCGCGCAGGAGGTCACGCAGGAGAGGGTGGTAGCGATACCAGCCAGGGTGATCCGACAGCGCCTCGACGAGCATGTTGCCCCGTGCCAACGAGGCGAGCGTGCGCCCGGCCGACCGTCCGGCGAGCTCCTCGATCAGCCCGGGCTGAAGAACGTCGACGATGCTGGTGCGCAGCAGCAATGCCCGCACCCGCGCGGGTTGTGTCTGCAGCACCTCGGACATGAGGTATTCAGCGATGTTGCCCGTGTCGCCGGCCAGCTGGTCGACGGCCTCGTCCGGATTGTCGCTCCGCTCGAGGAACATGCTCGCGAAACGCAGACCCGCGGCCCAGCCCCTGGTGCGGTGGGTGAGTGCAGTGATCGAAGTCGCGCTCAGACTGATCCCCGACTGCCGCACCAGCCGCGACGTCTCCTCCTCGGTGAATGCGAGATCCGCCATCCGCACCTCGGTCATCATCTCGGCCAACCGATAGCGGTGCAGTGGGAGCACCGGGTCGACACGGGTCAGGAGCACGACCCGCAGGCGCTCACCACTGTGTCGCAAGAGGAAGTCGATGCCGTTCGAATCCTCCGTGGTTGCCAGCTCGTAGCCGTCGAGTACGAGGGTCACCGGATGTGTCTGCCCGGCGAGCGCGCCGGCGAGCCTGGTGAGCATCCGGGAGTGTGCGCGCGGGGTGTCGTAGCGCGCGACCGGCAGGGCCACGCCTAGCTGGCGGAGTGACTCATGGACGTGCGGCCAGAACGCCGTGGCCGGCGTAGTCCGCTCCTCGAAGGTGACCCACGCCGTGCCGCCCGGAGCTCGGCGCTTCGTCGCCCAAGAGGCGACCAATGCGGTCTTTCCACTGCCGGCGGGAGCGCTGACCAGGGTGAGCGGGAGCTCGGCACCGCGATCCAGCCGCGCCGTCAGCCGCCGGCGTTCGACGTACGCCCTCGGAGGGCCCGGGATCGCAAACCTCACCGCCAGCAGAGGGTCGTCTACGTCCCCCTCGGCAGATCGCATCGCATCCATCATCCCCACCAGACTTCCTCGTGCCGCCGTGGGATCTACCATCTCGCGGCGCTCGACCGACGGCATCACCCGATCCGGGTGTCGCTGGTTCAGGCGTCCCCCGATGCCACGACCGGTGGGGAGCGCAGTGCCGCGGTGAGTCCGGCCGCGCTGAGGCCGAGCAGGTAGAGGGGGACGCAGACGGAGAATCCGTGCTGGGCCAGCAGGCTGGCGACGACGGGGGCAGAGCCGCCGATCAGCGCCGTCGCCAAGCCGTACGTCAGCGCGATGCCGCTCGCACGGACGATAACGGGGAACCGCTCCGCGATGTGCGCGGAGATCACCAGCGTGCCGAGAAGAACCCCGATCGCGAGGTCGGCCACGAGCAATCGAAGCATCGAGCCCTGGAGCACCAGCTCATACAGAGGCACTGCGAGCAGGCACAGGAGCGAGGTGCCGGCCATCAGTAACGGGCGTCTCCCGACCCGGTCGGACAGCAGCCCGAACAGCGGTGCCGCTGCTGCGGCCGCCGCCAGCCCCGCTACCGCGCAGGCCAAGGCCACGGGCAGGTCGTGGATGTCCTCCGCGACGACGTGCGACGGCAGGAACACGAACCAGATGTTGAAGGTGCCGGAGAGAACGCTCACCAGGGCGAAGCCCGTCCAGACAGCCGGAGCGTGCTCGCGCCAGGCGGCCTGGATGGTCGGACTGGCCCTCGACGACCCCGCCGCGCTCCTGTCTGCACTCCTGCCGGCCCGCTCGAACGGGGTCGTCTCGCGAAGGCGCAACCGGATGTAGAGGCCGGCCAGACCCAGTGGAAGAGCGACGAGAAACGGGATCCGCCATCCCCAACGCTGGAGATCGGCCATCGACAGCGTGGCCGAGACGACCACGGCGGCCGTCAGGCCTGCGGTGAACCCAAGCGCAATGGTCGCCGTGTGCCAGCCTCCGTAGTAGCCCCAACGACGCGGAGGTGACGATTCGAGCAGGTAGGCGATGGATACGCGGATCTCGCCTCCGGACGCGAATCCCTGCACCAGGCGGAGGACCACGAGGCACAACGGTGCCAGGACCCCGACCGCTGACCAGGGCGGCAGCAGCCCGATCGCAGCGGTGGCGCCGGCCATCAGCAGGATCGTGGCCGCCAGCAGGCGGCGTCGCCCGACCTGGTCCGCACGCATGCCGACCAGCAATGCACCGACCGGTCGGGCCAGGAACGACGTCGCGAACACTGCGAAGATCGCTGTCAGCCCGCCGTTCCCGGGGCCCGGCCGTAGCAGGACGGCGACGAGGACCGACGCGAGTGCCCCGTAGACCGCGAAGTCGTACCACTCGATGGCGTTGGCGATGCAGGTCGCGATGATCGGCCGACCGCCACCTCTGACTGGGAAGGTCACGCCATCATCGTGAACCGAGCCGCCCGAAGCGGCCTGGCCCGTTGCGGGTGGTATTCGGCGGACCTCACGTAGCATGTGTACCGATCTGGCTGATCCTGGGGCGTGCAGTCCGGCCTACTGTGTGGGACTGGCGATCGGCAGCAGCACCCGCAACCCGACCTGTCTGGCGACAGCAGTTCGAGCAGGGAGCGGGCGGTCGACAGGGTCGGGGGAATATGGCAATCGGTGCGGCAGGACGTCTACCGCTGCCTCCGGCGCCGGCGGAGTTCGAGTTGCTGGCGACGAAGCTGGCACGACCACGGGTGCCGTCCTCGTATGTCGCCCGCCCGAAGATCAATCGCTTGCTGGATGCCGGGACCTGCAGACCGATGACGGTCGTGAGCGCCGGCGCGGGCTGGGGGAAGACGCTCGCAACGGCTTCCTGGGCGGCCTCCGGACCTACTGCCGGCCCAGTGGTCTGGTTCTCCTTGGACGAGAGCGACAACAACCCAGTGTCGTTCTGGTCCTATCTGGTGACGGCCATCCGCAGCGCGGTGCTGATTCCCCGCGGCAACCCACTGGCCGAGCTGGCGCCGGGACTCGGCAGCGAGGACGAGAACTTCCGCCTGCTCCGCGCGGGCCTGACCGGGCTGCGCGCGCCGGTCGTCATCGTTCTCGACGACTTCCAGGTCCTGCATGAACCGATCGTGCTCTCGCGCCTGTCCGAGCTGCTGCGGCACCCGCCGCCCCAGTTGCGGCTGGTGCTCCTGACACGGGCAGATCCCGCCCTGCCACTGCACCGGCTCAGGATGACGGAAGATCTCGCCGAGATCCGATTCCCGGATCTCGCGTTCAGCGTCGCCGAGGTGTCCTCGCTGCTTGCCGCCGAGGGTCTCCTGGTTGCTCCACACGAGGCCCAGTTACTCGTCGACCGCACCGAAGGGTGGCCGGCCGGGGTGCGGTTGGCCGCGTTCTTCCTCAACGGGCTGGAGCCAGGCCGGACCCCGGCGGACTTCGCCGGCGACGACCAGGCGGTTTCCGACTACCTGGCCGCGGAGGTGTTCGAGAACCAGCCACCTGAGCTGCGGAGGTTCCTGCTGCGGACCTCCGTCGCGGAGCGGCTGAACAGCGGACTGGCCGAGGTGCTGTCCGACGAGCCTCGCGGTCTGCAGTTCCTGGAGATGCTCGAGAAATCCAACGCTTTCGTGGTCGGTCTCGGCCCGGATCGGCAGTGGTACCGGTACCACCCGATGCTTCGCGAGATGCTGCACCATCGGCTGGCGGTCGACGAACCAGAGCGCCTGCCCGGCCTGCACCGGCGCGCCGCCCTCTGGTTCGCTGAGAACGGACACCCGCTGGAGGCGCTGCGGCAAGCTGCCGAGGCGGCCGACTGGCAGCTGCTGGGCCGTCTCTTCGTCAGGCAAGCCATGCATTTGCTGGTTTCGTCCGAACGGACAGAGCTTGACGCCATCCTGGCTCGCATCCCCAGCCACCTCTTCGCTGACGGCCCGGAGCTGGCGCTGTGCGCCGCTGGGCGCCTGATGTTCGCCGGCCGCCACGAAGACATACAACGGCAGATCGACTTCGCTCAGGCGCGATTGGGCACAACCAGTCCGGAGTCACGGACCCCCACGTACATCGCGATCCGGATGCTTTCACTGCCTCCCGCACGGGTACGTGGCGATATCGCGGCCGTGATGTCGGCTGCATCGGACGCCTGCGAGGCGCTCGCCGGGCCGGGGCTGTCCATGCCGGCCGCGGACCAGTACCGGGCCGTCGCGCTGGGAAACCTTGGTACTGCGTTGCTCTGGTCCGGTCGCCTGGCCGACGCCGAAGCGTGTCTGCTGGATGGCCTTCGCGTTGCCGAGGCGACCCGTCTAGACGTTGCCCGGATCAACGTACTGGCGCATCTCGGGCTGCTTGCCGCTTCATCAGGTCGCCTGCAGCAGGCCTTCGGGTTCGCCGCTCAGGCAGTCGCGGCCGTCGAAGCTCGCGGCTGGGCGCCGATGCCACAGGCGGCGACCGCATACCTGGCCCTGGCCATGGTCCACTTCCAGTGGAACAACCTCGACGACGCCCGCAGATCGCTGGGCGAGGCCCGGACGGCTTCGGCGGAAGTCGCTTCCACATACGCGATCGGCCTCGCACAAGCTCGGCTGGACGCCTCTGTCGGCAGAGTGGACGCCGCACGAGAGGAGTTGTCGCGCCTGAGGAACGAGTTCGCCGAGTGGGCGCCACCGGTCTTCATCGCACGATGGCTCGCGATCACCGAGGCCGAGATCGACCTCGCGGCCGGTGACCCAGGCACCGCGCTGACCAGGTTCGGGTCTCCCGCCGACCGGACGGCGCCGTTCGCTCGCGAGCAGGTCTGCCTCGCGCGAGCGTTTCTGGCCCGCGGTGCGCCACACCGGGCCGAGGAGATTCTCGCGCGCCTTCGTGACGAGTCGGTCGAGCGCAGTGCCGTCGTCGAGGTGTGGCTGCTGACGACCTTGGTGGCCGGCCGGTTGCGTGAGGACAATCGCGCCGCGGAAGCGCTCGGCCGCGCGCTGGAGGCCGCTCGACCGGAGGGGGTCCGAAGACCGTTCCTCGTCCTGGATCCCGAGCAGCTACCTCGTCTGCTGACCTGGCTGGAGCACTCGGGGCCAGATCTCACGGACTTCGCGGACGAACTCCTGGTCGACATGGGCCTCCTCAGGTCACCCGGCGCTCCAGCCGGCGCGCCGGCCGAACCGCTGACCGACCGTGAACTGATTGTTCTGCGGTACCTGCCGACGATGATGACGAACGCGGAGATCGCGTCAGAGCTCTACGTATCTGTCAACACGGTGAAGGCACATCTCAAGCGGATCCATCGGAAGCTCGACGTCGGCTCTCGTCGGCAGGCCGTCCACCGGGCCCGCGAACTCGGACTCCTGGCCGAGTAGTCAGCCGATTCCGTCGCGCACCGCAGGTCGACGCTGCCCCTCGCTAGGCCGGCGGGCTGACCCGATAGAGGTCCTGGACGACTACCCCCGCAGATTCGAAGAGGCCGACCAGATCCACCAGATCCAGGTCGCGGTCAGGAGGGACCTGCATCCGGATGACCGTGCACGCCTCGATCGCGGCGAATCGCTGTCCGGGGAACGCGGCGCGCAACAACGGACCCATCGGGCCGGCGACGGTGAACTCGTACGCCGTACCGCACTGGCGCTCGATCATGGTGACTCCTCAAGCTTTGGCCCTTCGTCTTCGGGTGAGGCCACCGATCGCACTTCCACGAGGTCGAGACCGAGTGCACGCAGGCGCTGCAAGAACCCGTGCAACGCAGCCTGATCGGTGAACCTGCCGGTCAGCACTGTCCTCAGCTCCAGTTCCACGGCTGTGACGTCGCCGAGCTGGGCGAGAAGCCCGGCCGACACCGGGCCGACAATGCGGATCTCGTAGGTTGTCAGTGTCATCTGCGTCTCCCTCCGGTGTCGTCCTCCACGAGTCATGAAGCGGATCTCGCGGCACCGTGCGGTCTTCGTTGCCACCATCGGACCGTTGGTTCGCGGATCTGTCGTCATCCCTGACGTATGACCGCAGACCTGTCAGTCACGGGCGCTCGACGATCCAGGTCGTCGAATCGTCGTAGGGGGGGTCGAGACCGGTCAGGTGCAGCCACTCACCCGACCTCACCCAGGCGGTCCCGGCAGTCGGCGAGTATGACGCAGAGGGTGGCGCCGAGCGGTCAGCTGATTGCTCGTGAGTGTGGTCGGCGGGCATGACCAGGGCCGACCACGCCGAGAACAGAACGAGGATCACCAGCATCCACGGTGGCGAATCATCCGTGCCGGGTGATGCCGCTGGGCCCGTCGGTCGGGAGCTGCGTGCAGCTGCAGTCAGCAAGCTTGGCGTCGCGATCGCCCGATCCGAGCAGCGCTCGTCCGTACGTCGCGGCGCCGACCGGCGTTCGACGTCCGCATGCCGGGCAATTTCGAGACTGCGCGATCGGTATGTCCAGCCAGGCCTGGTTCGAGCCCCGGCAATTCACCCCACCGGGATGAAGCCGCGTCACGTCGTCTTTGCGACCGTCGACGCACACCTTGGGACGGAGTGGGTCGATGGTCGATGCGACGTACGAGCTGCGGGTGGCGGGCGCCGTACCGGAACAAGACCTTCGAGATCTGGGTGCCGTGACGCTGGCGGTCGATCAGGTGAACACCATCCTCTACGGCATCCCGGATGAGTCGGCGCTTTATGGCCTGCTGTCACGACTCCGGGCGCTGGGCATCGAAGTCGTCGAGGTTCGCCGAGTACCGGATGCGACGACGTTGGCATCGACCGAATGGGTCGCCGTCGAGCCTGGAGAGGTAGACGACGGGAGCGAGTGAATGCCGGGAGAGCTCGAAGTACAAGGTCCTGAGCATCCGTAAGGTGCCACAGCGGGTGGTCTGGGCTCATACGAGTCTGTCCTCCGTCTGTGGTAGCGAGCCTGGGTGAGGCGAGCAGTAGTCAGTTCCTGTGTATCTGATCAGCGTGGGCGGGTCTCCCATGCCGGCAGATGGGGCTCGTCGTTGTGCACGATGATGTCGGCGTGATCGGTCGGGCGGGTCGTGTCGAAGTAGAACTGTTGGGAGGGTATGTAGCGGCTGCGGTAGCGTCGCTCGACCTCGGTGGCGGATCTGAACACGGTCTGGTCTCGGGTCCGGGCGCGATCCAGTGTCTTCTCGAAAGCGGCGGACACGAAGATGCGCAGGTCCCACTGGTCAATCAGCTCCGGGCGCAGGAGGAACACGCCGTCGAAGAGCAGCACGGCGTCGGCGGGTGCCGTCGTGACCGGCTGGGACAGTGCGGTGTCCGTGTCCCTGTCGTAGACCGCCTGCTGGAACCTTCGGTCTCCGGCCGGGCCCAGCGGATCGAGCAGAACCCGGTGCAGCGCCTCGAAGTCGAAGCTGTCGTGATAGCAGCCTTCGGCAGAGTCCTCGCCGCGCCGATAGCGCTGTGACCGGGGGGTGAGGAAGTCTTCGATCGTCGCGCGGATGACTTCGCGGCCTTGCGCGCGCAGGACGACGGCGAGCTCGTCAGCCAGCGTGGTCTTGCCGGCGGCGGGCGGTCCGTCGACGGCGACCCGCGTCGGGTGTGCGATCGTCACGGATCCGACCGCCTCGGCCAGGCGACTGAGCAGCTCTTCGCGGGTGCCGTTGTCCATGTTCTACCGCCGTCCCTGCGTCGTGAGTGTCGCGTCGGGTGCACCCTATGCCGGTCTCGGCGTGTGCCAGGTAGCGTCTGCCTCCTCGCGTTCGACGAGGACGCCGCTCGGGCCGGAAACCGCCACAGCGAAGGCGAACAAGGACTGTCGATCGAGGAAGCCCGCTGTCATAGAGGGCCGACCGCTGCCGCCTTCAGGGGAGTGATCGGGGTAGGCCGAAGGATGGGAGGGCGGTGTTTTCGAAGCGGGTCAGGGCGCAGATGCGGTTGCCTGCGAGGGTGAGGACGTAGAGGCCGGTGCCGTGGCGGATACCGGTAGGAGGGCGCAGGTAGGCGCCGAACGCCGGCTGGCCGTTGGCTCGCGTCGGCACGAGGTCGAATCTGCGGCCTGCGCCGAAGAGGGTGGCGCAGAACTGGGCTACGACGTCTCGGCCCTCGTATTCGAGGGGCAGTGGTGGCATGGACATGAAGACGTCGTCGGTCAGCAGATCCACCAGCGCGTCGATATCGGCGGACTGCCACGCGCTGACGAACTTCGCCACGATCGCATCCTCGGAGGACGAGTCGGCGGCAGGAGGCGGTTCGCGGTCGGTGACCGTCGACCGTCGGCGTTCGAGGCCGGCGCGCGCCCGTTTGAGGGCGCTCTTGACCGAATCGACGGTCGTGTCCAACATGTCGGCCACCTCGCTCGCGTGGAATCCGAGGACGTCGCGCAGGATGAGTACGGCGAGCTGGCGAGGCGGCAGGACCTGCAGGGCGGTCACGAAGGCCAAGGAGATGGATTCGGTCTGCTCATAGCGGGCCTCCGGGCCGAGCGGCAGATTGATCGCACCTTCGAGGAGGGCGTCGGGGTACGGCTCGAGCCAGACGACTTCGCCGAGCCGGGTCGGCTCGGGCGGTTCGACCCCGGGGATGTCCCACTCCTTGGCCGGGCGTCGGCTGGCCGAGCGAAGTGCGCTGAGGCACCGGTTGGTGGCGATCCGGTAGAGCCAGGTCCGGAGCGACGCGCGGCCGTCGTACCCCCCGAGACCCCGCCAGGCGCCCAACAGGGTGTCCTGGAGGGCATCCTCGGCGTCCTGGAACGATCCGAGCATCCGGTAGCAGTGCACTTGTAGCTCGCGGCGGTGCGGTTCGGTCAACGCCCGGAATGCCTCGCCGTCCCCAGCTCGCGCCCTGCTGATCAGGTCGGCTCTCACCAACTCCACTCTGGCCACCTCTCTCTGCGCTTTGTCGCCCTTCCATCCTGTACGGACGCCGGCCGAGTGCCGAAGGGGGCGGTTGACCAGAGCCCCCTTTCCCGATGTCGCGGTGTCTAGATCAGTGGTAGCCGACAACGCCAACAAAGGAGATCGAGATGGGAAAGATCGTCGTCAGCGTGAACGTCACGCTCGATGGGGTCGTCCAGGACCCGACCGGTGACGAGGGCTTCAAACAAGGCGGTTGGTTCGACTTCGAGCGCGCCGGGGAAGAGTGGGCCAGGACCGAGTACGCCGAGGCGCTGGGCGCCGAGGCGCTGCTGCTGGGTCGGCGGAGCTACGAGTGGTTCGCCACCCGGTGGGCGACCCGCACTGGCGAGTGGGCGGACAGATTGAGGAGCCTGCCCAAGTACGTCGTGTCGTCGACGCTCGTAGATCCCGACTGGACCAACTCGAGGGTCCTGAAGGGGGAGACGCTGGACGAGGTCTCGAAGCTGAAGCAGGAACTGGCCGGGGACCTCGTCGTCTACGCCAGCGGTCAGCTCGCGCGCACGTTGATGGAACACGACCTGGTCGACGAACTGCGGCTGATGGTCTACCCGGTCGTGCTCGGGGCCGGCGAGCGCCTCTTCGGCGAGATCAGCGACACGAAATCGACGCGGCTCGTCGACACCCAGGCCGTCGGTGACGCCCTCGTCCTGCTCACCTACGAGGTCGTCCGGGACGCCTGACGACCGCGCCCTCCACCCTTCGCGCCCCACCAGGCGCGAAGGGTGGAGGCTCGTCGCGTCCGGCCAGTACCGAGGCGGAGCGCGCCGAGTGAGCTCGCGGTCAGCCGGGGAGCGATCGGGGGAGGCCGAACCAGGGGAGGGCGCTGTTGTCGAAGCGGGTGACAGCGCTGACCTGGTCGCCGGTGAGCGTGAGGACGAGGAGGCCTGTCCCACGGCGGACGCCATCGATGGAGGTTCGTAGGTAGGTGCCGAAGGCCGGCTGGCCGTTCGCCCGCGTCGGCACGAGGTCGTACAGGCGATCCGGACGCATGACGCTGGTGTAGAAGCCGTGCACAGCATCGCGGCCGTAGTACTCGAGGGGAACGGGGGGCATCGAGACGCGGACGTCCTCGGTGAGCAAGGCGACCAGCGCGTTGACATTGCCGGACTGGTACGCGCGGACGAACTTCTCCACGAGCGCCTGCTCGGCGGGTGAGTCGGGAGCGGGGGGCTGCTCGTCTGTCGGCGGCAGGCGGCGCTGCAGACCCACGCGGGCTCGTTTGAGCGCACTGTTGACCGACTCGACCGACGAGTCGAGCATGTCTGCCACCTCGCTCGCGTGGTACCCGAGAACCTCGCGCAGGATGAGTACGGCGCGCTGGCGAGCGGGTAGGACCTGCAAAGCGGTCACGAAGGCCAGGGAGATCGCTTCAGTCTGTTCGTAGCGTGTCTCCGGTCCGGGCGGTCCGTCGATCGCACCCTCGAGTAGGGCGTCGGGATAGGGCTCGAGCCAGACGACCTCCGAGAGTCCGGTCGGCTCAGGTGGCTGAATTTCGGGCGCGTCCCACTCCTTGGCCTGGCGTCGCTTGGCGGAGCGAAGCGCGTTGATGCACCGGTTGGTGGCGATCCGGTACAGCCAGGTGCGGATCGAGGCGCGTCCCTCGAATCCTGCGAGACCTTGCCAGGCAGCCAGCAGCGTGTCCTGGAGGACATCCTCCGCGTCCTGGAAGGATCCGAGCATCCGATAGCAGTGCACCTGGAGCTCCCGGTGGTACGGCTCGGTCAGCTCCCGGAACGCGCTGCCGTCCCCGGCCCGCGCCCTCGTGATCAGGTTTGTCGTCACCACTCCACCCTCGCGTCGTGTCGCTCACTCCTGGCCGGTCTCCAGTATTGACACCGGCCGGGCCGAGAACTGGGCGGAGTGCGCGCGCCCAGTTTCTCGAGATCGCGATGTCTGCATCTTCGACAGGTCGGAAGCGCTAGCTAGGGGTACGCATGACATTCGCAGACAGATCAGTTCTGGTGACCGGAGCCAATCGCGGTATCGGGCAGGCGTTGGTCGAGGAAGTCTTGAGGAGAGGGGCGAAGCGGGTCTATGCCGGGACGCGTCGACCCCTCACCCATCCGGACGAGCGCGTCACGCCGCTGACCTTGGACGTGACCGATGCCGCGCAGATCCAGGCAGCTGTGGAGAGCGTCGCGTCTCTCGATGTCCTCATCAACAATGCCGGTGTGGCGCTGTACGCCGACCTCGGCGATCGCGCCGCCCTCGAGCAGCACCTCGCCGTCAACCTCTTCGGCAGCTATGACACGACCCAGGCCTTCCTGCCGCTGCTGACTCGTTCCCGGGGAACCATCGTCAACGTGCTGTCGCTGGCGGCCTTGGCGCCCGTGCCGCTCGATCCGACGTACGCGATGTCCAAGGCCGCCGCATTCTCCCTGACACAATCGCTGCGCGCGGCGCTAGCGGGACAAGGCGTGGCGGTCCACGCCGTCCTGCCCGGGCCCGTCGACACCGATATGGGCCCGAAGGGCGACATTCCGAAGGCCTCGGTGGAGTCCGTCGCGCGAGCCATCCTCGACGGCGTGGAGAACGGGGACGAGGAGATCTTCCCCGATCCCCTGTCGGAGTCCATGGCGGAGGGCTGGCGCAACGGCGCGTCCAAGGCACTCGAACGCCAGATGGCGGCGTTCGTACAAGCAGAGCCGGTCAACTCATGAGCACGGGAAGAATCCTGAGCGACCTGTCTAGCAGGACAACGATCGTCGTCGGTGCGAGCAGTGGCCTGGGCCGCGGGATTGCAACGGCCTTCGCCGAGGCCGGCGCCCCGGTGGTCGCGGTCGCCCGTACTGCGGCGCCGTTGGCCGAGCTGGCCACGGCCACCGCCACCATCCAGCCGGAGGTCGCCGACGCCGGCGACGCCACCGTGGCCGCCGACCTTCTCGATCGCTACGAGCCGGAGGTCGTCATCCTGGTGGCCGGCGCCGGCCCGCACATGCGTCCGCTGCACCAGCAGACGTGGGAGACGTTCTCGGTCAACTGGCACACCGATGTCCGGATCGCGTTCCACTGGTTGCGGGAGGCTTTGCTCACGCCGCTGCGGCCCGGCAGCAGGGTGGTCGTGGTCAGCAGCGGTGCGGCGATCAACCGCAACGGGTCGCCGCTCAGTGGTGGGTACGCCGGGGCGAAGGCCACGCAGCGATTCATCACGGGGTACGCCCGAGACGAGTCGCGCCGGGCCGGGCTGGACATCACCGTCACGGCGGTGATGCCCACGATGACGCCGTACGGAGACGTAGGCAGGCGGGGGGTTCGAGCGTACGCGGCTCGCGGCGGCCAGACCGAGGAGGAGTACCTGAAGGAACTGGGGGACCTGCTGACACCCGAGATCGCCGGATCCGCCCTGGTCGACCTGGTGCGCGCAGACCCGGCGACCACCGCTCCGGAGTACCTGCTCACCGCCGCCGGGCTACAGAACCTGCCCTGAATCCTGGGCGGAGGAGGAGCCCGGTCGCGAGGATGCCCGGGACGGCCGGCAGGATCGCCAGGACGCCCCACAGTGGCGGGAAGATCCGTGCGTCGTACTCGGACGACACGAGCAGGAGCACGGCGAGGCCTGCGGTGACCGCGGCGACGATCACGGCCAGGACCGCAGCCGACCGGCGGCGTGAGCGCGCGACGCGCAGTACGAATAGCCACAACAAGGCGTTGACGGTGGCGACGGCGTACACGAGGCCGTAGAGCAGGCTCGCGGACGGCTGCTTGCCGGAGGACGCGTATACGGCATTGGCGTGATCGCTGAGGGTGTGGCCGCTGGCCTGGTCGACGATCGCCGCCACCGCGAGAACAACCGACAGGGCGACCGCCACCAGGACGGCGTACCCGGCCGAGCGCCGGCCGGCGGTCGCCGCCGTCGGGGCAACCGGATTTTCAGATAGTGACTGTCTCATGCAAGTGACTGTACGAAGGTCGCAGACGGCAAGTCAAAGGTTTTGAGGCAGTCACTAGCTGAAGAATGTGGCTGTCTATAATCGGCGAATGGCATCCGGTCTGCGGGAACGCTGGCGAGTCAAAGCCAGGCACACCATCCAGGAGCGGGCACTCGATCTGTTCGACGAGCGAGGGTTCGACGCGGTCACGATCGAGGAGATCGCCGCCGCGGCGGAGGTGTCGCCGTCGTCGGTCTACCGGTACTTCGGAACCAAGGAAGGGCTCCTCGTCGCCGACGAGTTCGACAGCATGAGCCAGGAGGCGCTGGACGAGATCCTGGATCTGGATGATCCCGTCGGCAGCCTGCTGCGGATCGTGCTCGAGTACGAATCAACGGCGGAGCAAACGCCCGAGCCCGAGGAAGGGCCACGCGGCTCGCAGACCGAGAAGAGCCCTTGGCGCCGGGTGCGCTACTTCTTCCAGGAGCCGTCGGTGCGGATGGCCGCGTGCGCGACGCTCGACCGGGCGAGTCAGCGGATCGCCCCGATGATGGCCGGCCGCGGCGACCTCACCGAGACCCAGGCGCGCGTCGCGGCGAACGCGCTCGTGTTCGGCTACTTCGCCGCGCTGGAGCAGTGGTACCTCGACGGCGGCGTGCGCCCGATCGCCGACTACGTCGAGGACGGCATGGCGCCACTACGCACGATCTGGTCGAGCCTCCCCACCCGCTGACCCACCACAACCTGCACAGAACCTTCACGAGTTGGGCGCTCTTTCTGACCAGGGTGGCTCCTAGGGTCGGGCTATGTCAGTCAGCGGAGCAGGCCGCAGGATCCTTGTGGTTGAGGACGAGCCGGTGATCAACCAGGCGGTGACCGACCGGCTGCGCGGTTCGGGGTACGAGGTTGTTCAGGCCTGGGACGGGCCGGGTGCCGTCGCACGGTTCGCCGAGACCGCGCCGGATCTGGTTCTGCTGGACGTGATGCTTCCCGGGTTCGACGGGCATGAGGTGTGCCGGCGGATCCAAGCCGCCCGACCGGTGCCTGTGCTGATGCTGACCGCGCGCGACGACGAGGCGGACATCCTGGTGGGGCTGGGCGTTGGTGCCGACGACTACCTCACGAAGCCCTTCCGGATGCGGGAACTGGTGGCCCGGGTCGCCGCCCTTCTCCGGCGGGTCGACCGGGCAGCTGAGTTGGCTGTCCGCTCACCCACTGAGCTGGGTGACCTGCGGGTCGACGCAGCCGCTCGCCGAGCCTGGGTCGACGACACCGAGGTCCACCTGACACCTACCGAGTTCGACCTGCTGCTCTGTCTCGCCGCCAGCCCAGGTGTCGTACTGACCCGGGAGAACCTGTACGCCGAGGTCTGGGGCTGGCCGGGCGCCTCCGGGACCCGGACCGTCGACAGCCACGTGAAGGCGCTGCGAGCCAAGATCGGCGCGGACCGGGTGCGGACGGTGCATGGCGTCGGCTACGCCCTCGAGCCCGGGAGTACGGCGTGAGCACCCCGCTGCTGGACCAGGTCACGTCGGTCAAGGTCAAGCTCGGGTTGCTCGTCGCGGTCAGCGTCACGGTGGCTTCGATCCTCGCGGCGGTCGGCGCGGTCGGCACCGTGCCCTTGTGGCTGAGCATTCCGGTCACGGTGGCCCTGGCCCTCGGCGTGACCCAGTTGCTGGCGGTCGGGATGACGTCGCCGCTGCGCGAGATGACCGCCGCCGCACGGGGGATGGCCCGCGGCGACTACTCCGCCCGGGTCACGGCGAGCTCGAGCGACGAGGTAGGTGAGCTCGCCAGGGCCTTCAACCGGATGGCCGAGGATCTGGCCGCCGTCGACCGCCAGCGCCGCGAGTTGGTGGCGAACGTGAGCCACGAACTTCGTACTCCGCTCGCCGCCCTCTGCGCGGTACTCGAGAACCTCGTCGACGGAGTCGCCGAGCCGGATCCGGTGACCCTGCGAACGGCGCTCGATCAGGCTGAGCGGCTGTCCGCCCTCGCCTCCGACCTGCTCGACCTCGCCCGCGTGGATGCCGGTGAAGTCCGGCTGTCCACCACGCAGGTGCCTGTCCTCGAGTTGCTGGAGCGCGCCGTCGCCGAAGCACAAGTGAGCAGTCGCGAGGTGCAGTACGACGTACTGGTCACGCCGTCGGACCTCGCTGTCCCGGCAGATCCGGCCCGGCTCCACCAGTTGATCGGCAACCTGCTCGACAACGCTTCTCGGCACAGTCCCGCCGGCGGGGTCGTCCGGATCACCGCCGAGGCCACGAGCACCGGTTGGCGGCTGGAGGTCGCCGACGAAGGGCCGGGGATCCCGGCCGCCGACCGGGACCGCGTCTTCGAGCGGTTCGGGACGCTGGCGGAGGCCGACGGTGGCGGCGGCACCGGCCTCGGCCTCGCGATCGCCCGCTGGGTCACCGACCTCCACGGCGGCACCATCCACTTCGTCGACCCCGCGCCACGCAGTACCGGTGCCCGGGTCCGCGTAGACCTGCCGCGCGAACCACTGCAACCCACTCCCGTCACCAGGAAGGCAGTCATGACGAAGCCGGTCGACAGTCCCGCACCATCCGGACCGTCCACACCCGCCGTACCGCCGAAGCCCGCCGTACCGTCCGCACCCGCTGTGGCTCGGGTGCCGGAGCCGGGCATGGACATGATGTTCGGCAAGTTCTGGCCCGAGGCCGGCCTGTCCGGCAACCTGCGTGCTGTCCTGTACTGCTTGGGCGTCGGCCTGCTGGCCGGCATCGTCCTGCCGTACCGCGACCTCGGCCTCGGCACGTTCGTAGTACTGCTGGCGGCCGGCGGAGTGATCCTCGGATTCAGCGTGAACCGCCGGTCCCGCTTCACCCTGGCCTGTGCCGCGCTCTGCCTGCTCCTGGCTGTGACCGTTGTCGTCCGGGACGCGGAGTGGATCGTGGTGTTGTGCCTGCTGGCGGGTGGCGCGGTCTGCATGGCCGGTTTGGTGAACGGTCGGACCCTGCCTGCCTTCGTGCTCGCCGGGATCGCTTGGCCGCTCGCGGGGTTGCGGGGGCTTCCGTGGTTGGGTCGCTCCGCCCAGGCTGTCAAGGGTTTGCGGGCGAGTGCGGCGGCGCTCCGCACGGTCCTGTGGTCGCTCTTGGGGTTGCTCGTCTTCGGAGTGCTGTTCGCCTCGGCCGACGCGCTCTTCGCCGAGTGGGCGGGCGCGATCGTCCCGGACATCGAGCTCGATTCGTTCGTACTGCGGGCCTTCATCACCGTCGCGGTGGGAGGTGTCGTGCTGGCGGCGACGTACCTCGGTCTGAACCCGCCCAACGTCGAGACCGGGTCCGGCCCGACGAGGCCGGTCGCCCGCCGGTACGAGTGGCTTGCGCCGGTGCTGATCGTGGACGCGGTCTTCCTGGTCTTCCTGGCAGCGCAGGCCACTGCCAACTTCGGCGGGCACGACTACCTCGAGCGGATCACGGGGCTCACCTACGCGGAGTACGTCCACCAGGGCTTCGGTCAGTTGACTGTGGCCACAGCGCTCACGCTGCTCGTGGTGTGGGCCGCCGCTCGCAAGGCGCCGCGTGCGACGGCCGCGGATCTCGCCTGGCTGCGTGGGTCGCTCGGCCTGCTCTGCGTGCTGACCTTGGTCGTGGTCGCCTCCGCGCTCTATCGGATGCACCTCTACCAAGAGGCGTACGGATTCACTCAACTTCGCCTTCTGGTCGATGTGTTCGAAGGCTGGCTGGGACTGCTCGTCCTCGGTGTGATGGCGGCGGGGGTGACGCTCAAAGCAAGCTGGCTGCCGCGCGCCGCGCTGCTCAGTGGGGCCGGTTTCCTCTTCCTGCTGGCCGCGATCAACCCGGACGCCTGGATCGCGCAGCGCAACCTGGACAGGTACGAGACGAGCGGCGAGGTCGACTGGGACTACCTGCAGGGGCTCTCGGCAGACGCGGTACCGGTCCTGGCCACCCTCCCGGCCGATGTGGCCGGCTGCGCGCTGACGGGCCACGAGCCCAGCGACGACGACTGGCTGGAATGGAACTTCGGCCGCCACCGCGCCGAGCCCCTGATCCGCTCCCACCCCACGGCCACCAACTGTGTCAGCAAGCCGGCCGGCTGATTTAGTTGCCAGCAGCATTCGCTGTGGGGCCTCGTTCCCGAAACTCGGATGCTTTTGTCGGTGGTCGCCGTTACGGTCGATCGGGTGCTGACTCTCCTTCGGTACGCGTATCGTGCTTCACCTGCTGGCACCGTTCTGACGATGGGCCTCGCTGTGCTCGGCTCCGTGCTGGGGATGGCGGTCACGTTGCTCACCGGCCAGGTTGTCGGTGCTGTTCCAGGTGTGATCGACGATGCCCCCGGAGCTATGTCGCTCACCGAGTTCAGCTGGCTTCTCGGGGCCCTGCTGCTCGTGTTCGTCCTGGAGAGCCTCACGCCCGCGATCCACCAGGTGGCGTCGCTGATCATGGACGCGGCGCTCGTTCGGCAGATCGGTACCGGCATCACCGAGCCGTTGCTCCGGCCGCGCAGAGTCGCGCACCTCGAGGACACCGTGGTGCTGGACGTGCAGGAGCGGGCGAAGGGCAAGGGCGGATTCCATCTCGCGCAAGGCTTGGGGAATCTGCCCTGGCTGCTCGCCAGCCGGGTCACGCTGGTCGGCTCGGCGGCCATCGTCGGTGTGATGTTCTCCTGGCCGGTCGCCGCGATGCTGGTCGCGGTGACGTTGCTGCTGGAGTGGTACGGCGGCCGCCTGATCGAGCGCGAGATCGACGTCTGGTGGGGCAATACCGAGGAGCAGCGGCGGGCCGACTACCTGTTCGACCTCGGCATGCGCGACGCACCCAAGGAGCTCCGCGTCTTCGGACTGCACGACTGGCTGGTCCAGCGGTATGTCCGGGAGTGGACCACGGGCTTCCGCCCGGTCTGGAACCGGCGCCGCAAGAACGTGAAGTGGTCCATCCTCACCGGGGGCCTGCATCTGGCTGCGAACGGGCTCGCGATCCTGCTGGTCGGCCGGGCTGCGCTCGCCGGCGAACTGCCACTCACCGAGGTCGCGACCACCGTTCCCGCGATCCTGGCCATCGGAGTGTCGATGAACGGGTACGGCGTCGTCCAGGTGCGGCGCGGGTTGTCGGCGTACCGCGCGATGGAGAAGCTGCCCGGCACGATCGCCGAGCGCCACCCCGAGCCGGTCGCGACGAGCAGGCACCGGGTGGAGACCATGCCGGCGCGCGAGGTCCGGTTCGAGAACGTCAGCTTCCGGTACCCCGGCTCCGACGTCGACGTGCTCCGCGACCTCGACCTCACGATCCGCGCGCACGAAGCGCTCGCGCTCGTCGGCGTCAACGGCGCCGGCAAGTCCACGCTGGTGAAACTGCTCGCCGGCGCGTACCGGCCGACCGAGGGCCGGATCACCGTCGACGGCGTGGACCTCTCCGAGCTCGACCAGGCCGCCTGGCAACGGCGCATCGCCGCGATCGTGCAGGACTTCCTGCGCTTCCCCTTGTCGGTGACCGACAACGTCGTGTTCGGCGCGGTCGAACGCGCCGACGACCAGGTCGCGCTGGCCAAGGTCGCGCGGGAGTCCGGCATCGACCAGGTCGTGCGTCGCCTGCCGGCCGCGTGGGACACGGTGCTCGACAAGACCTTCGACGGCGGCGTCGACCTGTCCGGCGGTGAGTGGCAACGAGTCGCCCTGGCGCGAGCGCTGTTCGCCGTACATGCCGGGGCTGGTGTGCTCGTGCTGGACGAGCCGGCGGCGGCGCTGGACGTGCGCGCAGAGGCTGAGCTGGTCGGGCGGTACCTCGAGCTGACGTCGGGGGTGGCGTCCTTGATCATCTCTCACCGGTTCTCGGTGGTCCGCAACGCCGACCGCATCTGCGTGCTCGCCGACGGGCGGATCACGGAGGACGGCACGCACGAACAGCTGCTGGACAAGGGCGGAACGTACGCCACCATGTTCCACCTCCAGGCCGAGCGGTACGTGACGTCCGAAGCCTCGGACGGCCCGGGGAGCGAGGTCCTCGATGCGTAACCTCCGGATCTCCTGGTTGTGGCTGACCACGTCATTCCGTGCGGCCCCGTTGCTGATGACGATCTCGGCGGTGCTCGTCGCGGCGCGCGCGATCACGGCGCCGGCCCAGACCTACGGCCTCAGCCTGCTCATCGAAGGGCTCGCGAGCGACAAGTCGAGCACGATAGCGCTGGGCATCGGCATCATCGTCGGTGGTCTGGCGGTTGCGTTCGTCGCCGACGTCATCGGCTGGCCACTGCAGGACACCGCGCAGGAACGCATGGCCGGCCGCGTGCACGCCGATCTGCTGGACGTGACGACGGGCATTCCAGGGCTCACGCATCACGAGCGGCCCGACGTCGCCGACCGGCTGGAGCTGGTCCGCGAACGCGCTTGGCGGATGGGCGTCGGTGCCGAGGTACTGCTGTGGGCGTTCGCGACGGTGGCCAACACGGTCACGGTGCTCGGCTTGCTCGGGTCCGTGAATCCGCTGCTGCTGTTGCTGCCGTTGCTCGGTGCGACGCGGATCTGGTCGGCGTACGTGAGCAGCACGCGGCAGCACAAGGCCTGGGAGGACTCGATGCCGCAGGAGCGGCTGGTCGATCGGTTGATCGAGGTGGCGAAGGACGCGCGGACGGGGCTGGAGCTGCGGGTGTTCGGGCTCGGGCAGGTCCTGCTGGACAGGATTTTCTCGTTGCAGACGGACCGGTACCGGCGCCGGGTCGAGGCGGCCCGCTGGGGTGGCAAAGTCGACGGGTCGGTGCGACTGGCGTTCGGCCTCGCGTACGCCGGGGCCATCGTTTGGGTGATCGCGCGGGCTCGCAACGGGCAGCAGACGGCCGGCGACGTGGTACTCGTGTTGTTGCTGGCGCCGCAGGTGGATCAGATGACCGGTGGGATCGCCCGCAACGTCTACTGGATAGGCGAGGTGGTGCGGAGCTTCAGCCGCTACGACTGGTTACGGGAGTATGCGAAGGACAACGCGTGGCAGACGAGTGTCGAGCCGGCGCCGGCGCGGATCACGTCCGGCATCGAGCTGCGCAATGTCGGATTCTCCTACCCTGGCACGGATTCCGCCGTACTCAGCGATGTCAACCTCGTCCTGCCTGCGGGTTCGGCCGTCGCGTTGGTGGGCGAGAACGGCGCAGGCAAGACGACGTTGGTCAAGCTGCTCGCGCGGATGTACGACCCGACGACCGGACGCGTCCTCGTCGACGGCGTGGACCTCGCGACGATCTCACCGGACGCCTGGCGGTCACAGCTCTCGGCGGGGTTCCAGGACTTCGTCAAGTTCGAGTTGACGGCGCGCGAGGTCGTGGGGATCGGCGACGTCGAACGGGAGTCCGACGAGGCGGCGGTGCGCGCCGCGATCTCGCGGGGTGACGCGGCGTCTGTGGTCGCCGGACTGCCGCGCGGGCTGGACACGCAGCTGGGCAAGAAGTTCACGGACGGAGTCGAGCTGTCCGGCGGCCAGTGGCAGCGGCTCGCGTTGGCTCGGGCATTCATGCGCGAACGCCCACTGCTGTTGCTGCTCGACGAGCCGACCGCGGCGCTGGACCCGGAAGCCGAGCACCGGTTGTACGAGCAGTACGCCGCAGCCGCCAGGATCGCTGCCGCCGAGACAGGCGGCGTCACCGTCCTGGTGTCCCACCGCTTCTCGACCGTACGCATGGCCGACCTCATCGTGGTGATGCACAACGGCCGCGTGGAAGACGTAGGTACCCACGAAGACCTCCTCGCGGCACACGGCCGCTACGCAGAACTCTTCAACCTCCAGGCCCGCGCCTACCGCTGACGTCTCAGCCAGGCGCCGGCGCTGGCTCCAGGCGGACGCAGCAGGTGTCGGGCGTGGGCTTGAGGTGAGCCTGTAGATGGGTGGTGCCCAGGCCTGTCAGGAGGCCGTCGAGGAGGCAGAGGTTCATCTCGCAGACCAGGTCGGTGTGGTCCTGGGCCAGCGCGTGGAAGGGGCAGTTGCCGAGGACGATCGCGTTCTCGTCGGTGCGCGGCTCGAAGCCTTGTTCCTCGAGGACTCGCATCACGTCGGGGCCGTCTGCCTCGTCGCGGGCGGCAAGGGCGAGTTCGTTCCCGAGTTGGCGGGCGCGGCGGTCGAGAGCCGTTCGCGGGGATTCACCGGTGGCAACAGCGTCTTCGATGGCTGTCGCCAGCAGGCCTCCGGCCAGGTCGTAGCGGTTCTCCGGTAGCGACACGGCGACGTGCTGGGCGGCGCGGCGGTACAGCTTCGACGGCCGTCCCGCGCCGGGGCCGGATCGGCCGTTGCGGCGTTCGTAGACGACCTCGAGCAGGCCCTCGTCGGCCAGTTTGTCGAGATGGAACGCGGCGGTGGTGCGGGGCAGCCCCAAGGCGGTGGCGGCCTCGTCCCGGGTCACCGGACCTACCCGCCGTACGACGTGGTCGTACAGCCGGCGCCGCGTCGGCTCCTCCAACGCGGCGACGGCCAGGATCCGAGCTTCCCGGGAGTCGTCCACGAGCTCCATTCTAAAGCCAACTCCCATTGACGAAAAGCCCGGGGCGCTTCTAAAGTCAAAACACATCTACTTTAGAAGGAGAAGCTCATGACCACCCACCAGCCGACCACCCGGTTAGTCGACCGCGAAGCGCTGTCCGATCCTGGCTACCAGGCGTTCCTGTTGTTGCGCACCGTGTTCACCGTGGCGCCGGTCCTGTTCGGGCTGGACAAGTTCGCGAACCTGTTGACCGACTGGCCGCAGTACCTGGCGCCGTGGATCAACGACATCGTTCCGGGGTCCGGTCAGGACGCGATGTACATGATCGGCGTGATCGAGATCGTCGCCGGCGTGGCCGTCGCCCTGATCCCGCGGTACGGCGCGCTGATCGTCGCCGCCTGGCTCGCGGGCATCATCGTCAACCTCCTGACGATCCCGGACTTCTACGACGTCGCGCTGCGCGACTTCGGTCTCCTGGTCGGCGCCTTGGCGCTGGCCCGGCTCGCCGCCAAGTACGCACCGGCCCGGCACAGCTCCTGAGCAGCAGGCAAGGGCCCCTGAGATTTCCGTACGGGAAAGGTGATCATGAACAAGGAATCCACCTACGTCATCGTCGGCGCGAGTCTGGCGGGCGCGAAGGCGGCCCAGGCTTTGCGGGAGCAAGGCTTCGCGGGGCGGATCGTCCTGATCGGCGACGAGAGTGAGCGCCCGTACGAGCGCCCCGCGTTGTCCAAGGGCTACCTGCTGGGCAAGGACGGAAGAGCGAAGATCTACGTCCACGAAGAGTCCTGGTACGACGAACACGAGGTGGAACTGCTGCTCGGCAGGCGCGCGACGAGGCTGGACCGCGCCGCTCACGAGGTGGAACTCGACACCGGCGAACGCATCGGCTACGCGAAGCTGCTGCTGGCGACAGGGTCGTCACCGCGCCGGCTGCGGCTGCCGGGCGCGGAGCTCGACGGCATCCACTACCTGCGCCGGGTCGGGGACTCGGACCGGCTGCGCGAGGCGATTCGGGCCGGCGGCCGGATCGTCGTCGTGGGTGCCGGGTGGATCGGCCTGGAGACCGCTGCGGCGGCTCAGGAGTACGGCTGTGACGTGACCGTCCTCGATCCGCAGCCGGTACCTTTGCTCGCTGCGCTCGGCGCTGAGATGGGCGCGTTCTTCGCCGGGCTCCATCTGCGCAACGGTGTCGATCTGCGGCTGAGTCACAACGTGACGGCGTTCCAGGGGACCGAGCGTGTGACCGGTGTCCTGACCGAGGACGGCAGCGAGTTCGCGGCTGACGCGGTCATCGTGGGGATCGGCGCGAGCCCGAACATCGAGCTTGCCGAACAGGCCGGCCTGTCCTGTCACAACGGAATCGTCGTCAACGAGTTGCTGTGCACCGACGACCCCGACATCTACGCGGTCGGCGACGTGGCGAATTCGTACCATCCCTTCTACAGGGGCCAGCTGCGGACCGAACACTGGGACAACGCGCTGAACGGCGGACCCGTCGCCGCGAGGGCGATGCTCGGTCAGCAGGTCGCCTATGACCGGCTTCCCTACTTCTTCACCGACCAGTACGACGTCGGGATGGAGTTCTCCGGGTTGATCGGACCGGGCGGCTACGACCGGCTCGTCACCCGCGGCGACGTCGAGGGGCAGGCGTTCCACGCGTTCTGGCTGGCCGATGACCGGGTGGTGGCGGGGATGCAGGTCAATCTGTGGGACGACGGCATCGCGCCGGTCCAGGAGTTGATCCGCAGCAGGCAACCGGTCGACCCGGACCGGCTCGCGGACACGTCAGTGCCACTGACCGCCCACGTCCTGGTCTAGCGCCGGCGAGCCTCGAGGGTCGGCAAGGGTATGCGGTGGTAACCGGCGGTTGTCAGGGTGCGTAGGCGGTGCCTGGCGGAGCGCTCGACGAACAGCGGGACGAAGTCGCGGATCGGGTTGCCTTCGAACTCGGGGCGGCTCTCGGCCACGGCGCGTTCGATGGTTTCCGGTGAGAGACCGGGGAATGCTTTGATGAGTCGCTCGACGGCCTCAGCGATGGCACGGTCTTCCTCGGAGCGGTTCATGTTTCCTACCGTCACTCTGCTGGTGCGGTGGCGCAATACCGAGACCGAAGAGTTCACGCACCACGGCCGGTGTGGCGGCCTTATCGCTGCTCCCAGTGGTTGGTCGGTGGCGCGACGCGTTCGATTGCGCGGACTGCGGGGGCAAGGCGCGCGGGATGCCAGACGGCGCGATCGGCGAAGGACCACGCATAGGTGGGGCTGCCTTCGCGGATGCACTCGAGGAGAGCCGGCTCGGCGAGTTGCCGGGCGGACCATTCGTAGAGCTGCTGCAGCCGAGGTCTGACGAGACCGTAGTCCAGAATCTGGCCGATGTTGCGCTCCGCGGCGACGTACGCGGCGACCTCGTCGCCGAGCGGATAGCGGTCGGGAAGAACCCGCGACAGCGACACGAAGACTCCGGGGATCCAGAGTCGGGGATCGCCGAGAAGCGGTCCGAGGGACGCGAGTCGGCCGAGGGCGAGACGGGGCGCTTCGACCAAGGCATGCGCGTAGAGGACACGCAGCAGTACGACGTTCAGAAAGAACCGCTCGGGACGGCTTTCGGCGTCCGCCAGGTCACGATGGTGGAGGTAGGCGGAGATGATGCTCGCGTTGTGTGCCTGGTACCACGTGCGGGCGGTTGGGTCAGAGACGAACGCCATCCACTGCTCGACGGCGTGGGACGACGGAGTACCGCTCAATCCGCCGCTGCGGGCGACGGCCTCGCAGCCATCGCGCAGCAGTCGCTCGTTGACTGCACGCCACCATGGACTGCCAGGAGGGTCTGCGGTCAGTGGCGCGAGAACACCGCGATTGATCTGCCAGCGGATGAAACTCATCGCCGACCGGCGGAAGGGCAGGTGTCGAGGCGCCCGGCCGGTTGGTCCGCGGTACGTGCGAGCGATCAGTTCAAGACGAGCCGCCGGCTGATCACGCACGACCTCGACCTGACGGAGCGCCCACTCCGCTGCGGATTCTCCGGAGCTCACGACCCGATCATCGGGCAGAGCACGGCCGAGTGTCGACAGGCATAGGCCACGTCGAGCCGATCAACCCGGGCACCGGTACGGCGTACTGTGGCCGGCCCGCGCCGTACATCCTCGACATCGACATCTGCGCGGCCCACCAGGTCGCCAACTTCTGGGGTCTGGGTTAGCGAGCGCTCGCGGGCTAGTCTCCCGAACTGGAGTAGAGCCTGGGGATGGGAGCAGCCGTGGCTGTCGTGGAGTGGTTGCTGGATTCGGATCCGTCGATCCGCTGGCAGGTCATGCGTGACCTGGCCGATGCCGGGGACGAAGCGGTCGGGGCCGAGCGTTCCCGGGTTGCGGTGGAAGGCTGGGGCGCCCAACTGCTCGCGCGGCAGGAGCCGGACGGTCGGTGGGGCAGCGGGACGTACTTCCCCAGCTGGACCTCCACGGCGTGGACTCTGTCGCTCCTGCGCAACCTCGGCCTCGACCCACGGAGCGAACCAGCCCGGCGGGCGGTGGCTCCGGTGCGCGAGAACGCCAAGTGGGAGTACGACGACCTGCCGTTCTTCGATGGCGAGGTCGAGCCGTGCATCAACGGTCTGGCCGTGGCGCTCGGCTCGTACTACGGCCAGGCCGTGCAGGTGATCGTCGACCGGCTCCTGGGCGAGCAGATGAGCGACGGCGGGTGGAACTGCGAGCAGGAGAGGGGCTCGACCCGGGGGTCCTTCCACAGCACGATCTGCGTGCTCGAGGGTCTCCTCGAGCACGAGCGCGCGACGGGCACTACTCCGGAACTGACCGCCGCCCGCCTGAAAGGCCAGGAGTACCTCGTCGAGCGCCGCCTCCTCCACCGACTGTCCACCGGCGAGGTGATCGACCCGGAGTGGACGCGGTTCTCCTTCCCGACGTACTACTTCTACGACGTACTCCGCGCCCTCGACTACCTCCGCGACGCGGCCGCAGTACCGGACGAACGTCTGGAGGAGGCCGTCGCCCTGGTCGAGAAGAAACGCACCGACGACGGCCGCTGGCTCCTGGAGAACCCGCACCCAGGCGAAACCCACCTCGACCTCGACGAGTCCGAAGGCAACCCCAGCCGCTGGAACACCCTCCGAGCCCTCCGAGTACTGCGCTGGTACGACCAGCGCTGACGTCAGCCAGACAGGTGAAAGCTATGACCAGGTACGTGATCGGACCCGACGTGGCGCTTCGCTTGGCCGGCGACGAGGCCGTGATTGCCCCTGAGCACCAGCTTCTGGCGCCGACACTCCTGCGCTCACAGATGCTGTCTGCCCTCTACAAAGCAGTACGCGATGGTGAGCTGACCAAGAAGGAGGCAGATCGCCGGCTCACCTATGTGCGCGCGTTGCGGCTCCGGTTGCTCGGAGACCGCGTCCTCCAGAGTGTCGCGTTCAAGATCGCCGATCAGCTTGGGTGGGCTGACACGTACGACGCGGAGTACGTCGCACTGACGCAACTGCAGGCCGACGCGTTCATCACGCTCGACGCGGAGCTCAGCCGCGCAGTGAAGGGCGTCGTGCCCGTTGCCCCCATCGAGGTGCTGTTCTGACCGGCGTCCCTCAGGATTCGTGGGGGTCGTTGCCATAGGCGAGGTCGGCGTCGAGGTCGAAGCTTTCGCCGTCCGGCTGGACCAGCGGCTGGGCGACGTCGATCCCGAGGTCGAACCCGGCTTCCTCCTCGGCCTCGGCGAGAGCCGCTTCCCCCTCGGGTACGCCGAGCTCCGGGCTCGGCTCGACGGCGGGCAGGTACCCCCTCCCGACCTCGAGGTGCAGCGGACCCTGCTCGTGCACATCACCACTCATCGACTCGTTCTCCTCAGCACCAGACGGCCCAGTACTGCGAACCTAGAACCCCTTCCTGACCAACTGGTGAACAAACCCAGGCGCAGCCCAGGGGCGGCTGGGCAGCGGAGGCACTAGACGACTGGGATGACGCTGCGCCAGCCGTCGAAGACGAGGGTGGGGGTCATGCCGACCGACAGGTAGAGGCCGAGGGCCGGGGTGGGGTTGTTGGTGTCGACGTGCAGGATCGTGCCGGCCCGCCCATCGGCTGCATCGCGGGCGAAAGCGTCGCGCAGCAGGAACTTCGCCAGACCACGCCCACGGAACTCCTCGAGGACGACGAGTGTGCCGATGTAGCCGGAGTTCTCTGGCTCGATCAACCCGTCGTTGCAGATGCGGACGGCGACTGCCCGCCCGTCGACCTCGAGCAGGGTGAACTGGGACCAGTCGAAGGTAGAGCTGGCTTCGAAGTACTCGATCCACTCGTCGTGCGGGCGAGGAGTGAAGTTGTACTGGCCGCTGAAGCACTCGATGACGATCTCGTGAGCCGTCAAGCGGGTGGCGTCGTCGTACGCACCGCGGCGTACGGTGACGCCCGCGGGTGTCTCCGGGGTGGCAACGGGGCCGGTGTGGTCGATCCGCATCTGGTGGTACGTCGTGCCGGTGGTGAAGTCGTGGTCCGCCAGCAGGGTGCGCAGTGATTCGTCGGCGCGGAAGACGCAGCTGTCGACGGTGATCTCGGCATGGCCGCTGTCGCGGCCCATCTCCTGGGCGCGCCGCATGGTGTGGTCGAAAAGCCAGGCCGCGATCGTCGGCTCCTGCGACGCCACCTCGATCTCGATGGCCTGCCGGTCACCCTTGGCGAAGGCGGTCCCGTAACCGACCGGCAGGCCGTCTGCGGCTAGCACAAGGAAGCCGTCGGTCCTGCGGTCGAAGCCGGGCTCGACGAGGTGGTCGGCGACGCTGTTCAGAGTGCAGTCGGCGGCTCCGGCGACTGCTGTGTTGTAGGCCGAGATGAGATCGAAGATCCCCTCGGCATCGGCCGGCTCAGGAGCCCGGACGGTGTACCCGTCCGGTAGTACCTCGGTGGCCTGCAGCAGAGTCACTGGCGGGCCAGCACTCTCGCAGTTGGTCTCTCGATCGATCCTTTTGGTCTCATACCTTGATCGATGCGGCCTACCACCCAAAGGTTGCGGTCCGGCAGCCGCGTCAGTCCGACGGGTGCTCGGCTGTTTGGGGTGTTCTGGCGGGCTTTGGGCGGTGGGCGAGATGGTGGGTGAGGTAGCGGGCGTCTCTGGGGGTGCCGCCGATCAGGGGTGAGGCGGCTGTGGAGAGGAAGAAGAGACCGGTGAAGTAGAGGCCGGGGTGGGAGAGGACTACGCCGCGGGTGTGCTTCGGCTTGCCGTCCTGGTCGAGGACGGGCAGGTCTATCCAGTGGAAGTCGGGGACGAAGCCGGTGCACCAGATCACGTTGGCGACGTGGTGGACTCTGCCGTCGGCGGTTAGCGGCAGGCCGTCGAGTACTGCGGTGACGCGGGGCAGGCGCTCGATGCCCGCTCGGGTCAGATCCCGGCGCCTGACTCGTGCGAGCGGGAGTCCTCGGTTGGAGAGTTGGTCTCGGGCCTTTCGGCCTATCGGGGTGCGCACGGTGAGCACGTGCGAGAGCAGGAACCAGAACGGCGGCGTGAGGAATCTGTCCAGGAGGCCCCCGGCGCGGAGCGGCTCCTGACCGGTGTCCCGTCCGGACAACCAGGTCTGGTGATCCGCTGAAGCTTCGAGGGCGAGCTCGGCACCCGAGTTGCCGGCGCCGACCACCAGAACACCGCCCTGCCGGAGCTGTGTGGGGTTTCGGTACTGGCTCGAATGGAGCTGCAGGATCTCCCGATCGAGCTCAGCGGCGAAGGCGGGGATCCGCGGCGTCTGGTAGCCGCCCGTTGCCACGACCACGTTGTCTGCGTAGTACCGGCTCAGCCCGGAGGTGACGACGTACCGGTCGTTCTCGCGCCAGAGCCCGTCCACGCGAGTCCCGCTGCGAACCGGAAGCCGGAAGCGGGTCGCGTAGGACTCGAGGTAGTCGGCCACCTCGTCCTTGGTGGGGTACGACCAGCCGGGCGCGGGGACGGACCAACCGGGCAGCCCGTCATAGCGAGCGGGTGTGAAAACCCGCAGCGAGTCCCATCGCTTGCGCCAGGGGTCGCCGAGTCGCTCGCCGGCGTCCAGGATCACAAAGGGCTGCTCTTGCTTCGCCAGGTAGTACCCGACGGCCAGGCCGGCCTGACCGCCGCCGATGACCACGGTCTCGAAGCGTTCGGAGCTGGTAGCCGCCATGGACAACCCCCTCACCCGGGCCGGTCGTTGCTCGATGGATCTGACGGCTTCAACCTAGGAAGTACTGCGGCGGCCTCGCATCGGCAGAACCATCCACCGCAACCCGGCGGCATGGTTAGTTCTACCCAACGCGTCACCCAGTCGGGGTGAGGCGGGCGCGTTGGCGTGGCAGGAGCCTGGGACTGGTCACATGCGACGGGAGTTGGGCGATGGCGACACTGACGGTCTGGAAGTTCGCGAGCTGGGACGGGGCCAATCAGGCGATCGCCACCTTGGAGGCGTTGGCGAAGCAGGAGCTGATCAAGGTGCATGATGCCGCGTCGGTGTCGTGGCAGCCGGAGGCCCGGAGGCCCAGGACCCGGCAGTTGCGCAGTCTGACCGGAGCCGGTGCGATCGGTGGGATGTTCTGGGGAATGCTCTTCGGGATGATCTTCCTGATGCCGCTCGCGGGTGCTGCCATCGGAGCTGCTTCGGGTGCGCTGGCGGGGTCGCTGGCCGATGTGGGGATCGACGACGAGTTCATCAAGGCTGCGCGCGATCAGATCACCCCCGGGACGTCGGCGCTCTTCCTGATGTCGAGCGACGTGGTTCAGGACAAGGTCAGGGACACGTTCCAGGCGACCGGGCTCCAGAAGCCGCAACTCATCCAGTCCAACCTGTCGGACGAGCAGGAAGCCGCCCTCCGCGACATGTTCGCCAGCTGATACGACTGCTCAATTGTCCGTCTGAGTGCCGGTTCGTTCACTCCCGGTGCCGGTGTAGTGCGTGGACGGCGCGGCGGGGAATCTCAGTACTCGGGACCGATGGCTGACCCCTTCCGGGGTGGGCCGGGTGAGTGCCAGTATGCGGAGGACGGTTGCTAGAGGAAGCGTGCGTCGATCGATGAGCCTGGCGAGTTATACGACGTTGTCGATCACGGCGATCGGCATGGCCGAAGGCTGGGACGGCCTGCGCGGGATCGCGACCGTTCGCTGGGAGTGCCCGTCCGGTGACTCCGAGGAGAGCTCGGCCGACGACCTCATCCGCTGGCTGAGCACCGGCGGCGGCCGCGCCTATGTCCAAGCGCCGGACGGAACCCGCGGGCCGAAGGTCTTCGTCGCCGGCGTCGATTCCCACCGCTACCTGTGCAGCAACCCTGACGACGAATCCGCCGACGCGTTGCTGGACCTGCCGCGGTTCTGGCAGGTCGTACACAGTCATCGAGGCCCCAACCACCGTCGCCGAGGGCTGTTCCGCTCGCGCTGAAGGGGCCGTCAGCAACAATCCGGAGACTGGCCTGACCAGCCTGGGCGGGGTCAGTGCGTCAGCTGAGAGGTCTCCTGGGCGCGAGGGGTCTGCACGGGAGTGCCCGACTCGGACCGCCGACGGGAAGTCAGAACAACCACGACGAGGCCGCACAGGACGAGGAAAAGGATCAGCAGCGCCCACGGGGTGGGCCAGGAGTGGGCAGCTGTGTCGACGGCCGTGAGCGGGGCGGTCGAGCCGGCCGCGTCGGCGAGCAGCGGGACCAGCGTGACGGTGCCGGTCAGGGGCACCGAGGAAGCCACTCCGTGCACAGGGACGGAAACCTTCCAGCTCTCGCCAGGGAGCAGCGGCGGCGAGTCAGCCACCTGACCCGAATTGGCACGCAGCCGCCCGAACGGGCCGGAGACGGAGGCCGACTGCCGAGCCGCGAGAACCGCGTTGCCCGTGTTGTGGATCGTGTACGACAGCGTGGCATCGCTTTTCCCGAACGGATTGAGTGTGCCTGGGGAGTCCAGGTGCAGCTTCTCGACCGACAGGGCCGGCTTGAGTTCTCCGCCGACGCGCAGCCGGATCCGCAGGGCGACACGTCGCTCCACACCCGCCTGCGTCAGCGAGGTGACGATGCCGCCGACGCGGTCCCCTGGGCCGGCGTCGGCCGGAAGCGTGAGCGTGAACGGCACCTCGACGGACTTGCCCGGCTGGATCGTCGCGCGGTCCCGGCCTGCGTGGACCCACGCGCCCACGCCGGTCGACGTCGTGCCCTTGGTCACCAGGTCGAGCTGCCCGGCATCGGTGGTGAACCCGTCCGCGGCGTACAGGGCGAGGTCCAGCGGAGTCGTGCCCTGGTTGGCGATCACCAAGCCGTCCGCGAGTTGGCCGCCGGGATTCAGGGTGTAGCTGTAGTTCGGTCGCTCCGACCCGAACTCGTTCGAGGACGTCTGCACGGTCCACGGCGCGTCATCGGCCGCGGCAGCGGGTTCAGTGCCGAGTACGACGAGGCCGGCGAGCAGCGTGATGGCAGCGGCGAGCGCTCCGACTGCTGTGGTCAGCGGTCTGGACGAGTGCATCTGGGGATCCTCGGGGAGTCAGAACGGATGAAAGGCAGGCGGTGGGGCAGGCACCCGAAGGCGCCCACCCCACCTGATGGAGCGAGAAGGCTCAGCTCAGCGAGGTGAGGGTGAGCCCGGTCTTGCCGTCCTGCCGGAGCCAGTCGTGCCCCTGCGGCGAGTCAGCGTGACCGTTGTCGCGGTACGGGTGGATGACGACCTTGTCGACGATGGAGCCGACCGGCCGCGCCGGGCCGGCACCGTTGTCCGGACCGCACCACGAGACGTTGCCGAGCTCGACGGCGGCGTTCGGTCCGGCGCAGGTGCTGCTGCGGACGTTCTGGACGACCAGCTTGTCCTTCTCCACCTCGACCTTGACGTAGGTGCGGACGTGCTCCTGGTTCTCCACCGAGTTGGCCCAGTGGCTCTTGGGGTTCAGCGGGTCCGGACCGTAGTTCGGGTCCTCGGTCGTGTCCGGCGCGGTGAGGTCGTAGTACTTCGAACCGGACGCGGAGTTGGCGGTCACATAGATGACCCCACCCGGACCCGTGGCCACCTCGGTGGCAGCCGGCTTCTCGTCGGCGTTCGCCTTCTTGCCGTTCTTGATCGCGTAGCTGCGCGAGTAGCTGTGGTCGTGACCCTGCAGGACCAGGTCGACGCCGAGGTTCGAGAACGCGGTCGGGAAGTCCTGGCGGCGCAGCTGGTTGTCGCCGTCGTTCGCGTGCGCGGCGGGCGAGTAGATCGAGTGGTGGTACACGAGGACCGTGTACTTCGCCTTGCTGCCCTGCGCCTTGACGACCTTGCTGACGTAGTCGACGTGCGCGGCGTCGGAGCCGGCGGCGTACGCGTTGCTGTTCAGGTCGATGAACAGCACGTCCTTGTAGAGGTACCAGTAGTCGCCGCCGGACCGGGTCGCCGGGGTGCCGTTGTAGAACGGCGCCGACCGGTCGGTGTTCGGGGTCCAGAAGTGCTGCTCGTACGCCTTGCCGCCGACGTCGTGGTTGCCGATGGTGGCGGCCCACGGGTACTGGCGCAGCTTGTCGGGGGCGAGGAACGCGTCCCACTGCGTCTCGGTGTTGGCGGTCTCGACCTGGTCACCGCCCGAGACGAGCAGCTCGGCGTTCGGGTTCGCCTTGAGGGCGACGTTCAGGGTGTCCGCCCAGCCGGCGCCGTCCTTCGCGACGTCGCCGGACGAGCCGATCTGCGGGTCGCCGAAGAACAGGAAGTCGAAGTCGCCGTTGAAGTCGCGCGTCTTGAACGAGTAGGTCGGGGACCAGCCGGTCGGGGTGCCGACCCGGTACGAGTACGAGGTCTTCTGCTTCAGGCCGTCGATCGTCGCGTGGCCGTTGAAGCCGCCGTTGACGGTGTTCGCGGTGACGGTCGCCGGGAACGTGGTCGTGTGCTTGGGAAAGCGGCCGTGCTCGAGCTTCGAGGTCGGCACGAGCTGTACGACCTGCGGGGTGCCGGCCGCGGAGTACCAGCTGATGACGCGCTGGGACTCGGAGGCGCCGACGCCGAGCACGATGCCGGTGGGTGCCGGCGAGGTGGCGGCCTGGGCCGTGGTCGCCAGGGCGCCACCGAAGGTCAGGGACACCGCCATGACCGCCGTGGTCGCGCCGACCGCCAGCCGGCGGGTCACCGGCCTGGCGGCCTGTGACCGGGTGATGAGCTTCATCAGGTTCCGTCCGTTTCAGGTACGAGGGGTGCGGAATGCTTGCCCACGTTCGTCCTGGCCAGTGGAATTCGGGTGAACGGCGATCGGCGGGCAGGGTGCACGGGCTGGAACTGTTGAGCTGTCAGATTCCGAGCACGCGCTGCACGAACCACACCAGCCCAATCACCGCGACACCCGCTGCGATCACCCCGGTCGTCCACCGTCCCGCGCGGGGCGCCCGGTGGCGCAGTACGGCGAGCAGCGGGAAGACCGCCACGATGATCGTCAGCTGCACGACCTCGATGCCGACGTTGAAGACGAGCAGGGACCACAGCAACCTCCACGACCAGGCCTGGTCGATCCCCAGCGCGCTGGCGAAACCCAGTCCGTGCACAAGGCCGAAGCAGAAGACCACGGCGAGCCGGACCCGGCCCGCGCGGTCCAGGCTGAGGTGACCGCCGCGAGGGGTGTGGAGGTCGGCGGCGAGCGGCCCCTGTCGCCACAGCCGCCACAGGTGCCAGCCCGCGACGACCGCGATCGAGAGGGCGATGACAGGCTCGATGAAGGCAGCGGGCGCCCGCACGAGGCCGAGGGCGGCGAAGATGAAAGTCACCGAGTGGGCGAGCGTGAAGGTCGTTGCCGCCAGCACGATCTCGCGCAGCCGGCGTGATCCGGCGATGAGGGCCAGCAGGAACAGGATGTGGTCGAGCCCGGTGAGCAGGTGCTCCGCGCCCAGCCGGAAGAACTCCCAGAACCGCTGGCTCCAGGACTGCTGGGTGGAGAACGACGGATGCTGATCGTCCAGCGCCGAGCTGCCGGACCTCAGGTCGAGGCCATAGGTGACGATCGTCTTGGTGCCGCGCACATAACCCTCGGAGTCCGGGAACAGCCCGGTGCGTACCTCGTGCGCCTCCGTGGGCTCCGGGCAGCGATAGTCGAGGGTCAGCACCGTGTACGGGACGCCTTCGCGTTCCTCGATTCGGAAACCGCCCTGCTGGACCGGAGTACATGCCCCGCTCGAGGTCGTGACGCCGAAGCGGTCGCCCACGTACTTGACGACAGAGGCCGCGTGGTCGTCGAGCGCGGCAGCCTGCATCGCCGAGTCCCCGTCCTCGAACGCCGCGCTGCCCTCCTTGAAGAGCGGGTCATCCTTCTCGGCGTCGGCGGCGGAGACGACGAGCAGGTCGTACTCCAATCCGAACTCGGCCCGAACGTGCCCCTTCTCCGGCGAGCTGATGTCTACATAAGCGGTCGAGCTGAACCCATGTGCCGCCGCTGGCGCCGCGCCCAGTACTGCGGCCGCAGCCGCACCCAGTACTACGGCCGCAGCGGCGACACTGGACGCGCGGTGTCGAGCGAGGGACGGCATGGACCTCTCGTTTCTGTCGGCCGAGCGCACGCTGCCCCTGGTCGGTGAACGAACAGCAGATCGCGAAAGAACAGACGACGAAGGGACTCCGACGGAGCCGGGCTTTGTGCCAGCGGAACCGCATCCATGAGGTAGGAAGAAGCCGACCTTCTCCCGCCACTCCTTCGGAGGACGATCTTCTTGCGCGCGCGACTTCGGCTCGCCGGCACGCTGGCCGCGGCAGCCGCGACCGCAGTACTGGTCACTGGATGCAGTTCCGCCGACGACTGGTCCCGGCCGCACGCCCAGCCCACCTCCGTCGGCGATCTCGGCGCCGGATTCGTCGATCCCGGTCGCCCGCCCGCCCCGGAGGCGACGATCAGTCCGAGCGCGGGCTCGTGGGACGCGGTCCACCCGTCGAAGGGGTACCGCGTGGTGCTGCTCACCGCGGGGAGCGATCCCCAGACCAAGGTTCTGGTGACCGCCGTGACGGAGTGGGCCGACGAGGAGCACGTCAGCCTCAAGACGATCGCGGCCAGTGAGCACAGCCAGTTCATCCCGCGCATCACCGAGGCCCTGGACCTGAAACCGGATCTCGTCATCAGCGCCGGCAACGACCTCATCGATCCGCTGGCCATGGTCACTCCCAACCACCTCGACCAGCAGTTCCTGGTCGTCGGCGCCGAGCTGGCCGAGCCCACCGCGAACGTCACCGCCGCCGACTGGACCGGCGCCTCGTTCCGCGGCGAGGGGCTCGGCATGTCCTCGACGTACGACCCGGCCTCCTTCACCCTCGCCCGCGCCGCGGCCGCCGTCCGGGCCGGCGTCGCCAGCGTCCTGAACGGCCTGACCGGAATCGTCATCTGGCTGTCCTAGTGCAGGGCACCAGCCCTGAGTCACCCGGGACGGGTGGTGAGGCTGGTTCCTGGCGACGGCGTCGCCCGCGGGGGGTGATGCGGTGGGGGCCGGAGCGGCCGTACGGTCCACCTCAGCCCGCGTCGAGCCGGGTCCGACGGACAGGAGGGAGCACTGATGAGCGCTCCGGCCGAATCGTCGGGTGGTCCTGGCCAGCTACTCGGCCGGCTCGCGGGCAAGGTCACGGGCCGGGTCGTCGAAACGGTGCAGCCGGACATCATCCTCCAGCACGTCGATGTCGACGCGCTCGTCGACCGGATCGACATCAACCGGCTGCTGGCGAAGGTGGACGCGAACCACCTGCTGGATCGGATCGAGGTCGACCGGCTGATCGACCGGATCGACCTCGAACACCTGATCGACCGGATCGACATGGACCGGCTGATCGACCAGATCGACATGGACCGGCTGATCGACCGGATCGATATGGAGCGGCTGATCGACCGGATCGACCTCAACCGCATCCTCACGACCGTGGACCTCGACACGCTGCTGCGGGACGTGGATCTCGAAGGGCTGGTGCAGCGATCCGGAGTACCCGACATCGTTGCCCAGAGCACCAGCCGGGTGGCCGGCTCGGCGCTCGACCTGGCCCGCAGGCAACTCGCCGGGCTGGACGCGGTACTCGCCAGGGTGGTCGACCACCTGCTGCGCAGGGACACGCCGTCGCAGCCGTCGGCACCGCCGCTGCTCCTGGAGGAGGCATGAGCGGACGCCTCACCATCACCGGTCACTACGCAGGCGCTGTGAGCAGGGCCGTGGCCGCGGTGCTCGACGTACTGATCGTGTTCGCGTCCTTCACACTTGGGCTGGCGGGGCTCGATCTGCTCACCACGGCCTTCCTGAACAGGTCGATCAGGGAGGACTCGTCGGCACCGGCGGCCACCGTGGCCCTGCTGGTCTGGGCCTTCTGTTACGCGTTCGGCTGTCTCGCGATCACCGCGCGAACACCGGGCAAAGCGATCGTCGGGCTCAGGGTCGTGCGGGCCGACGGCGGAACGGTTCGGCCCCGCCGGGCCTTCCTGCGCGTCTGTGTCTTCCCGCTGAGCGTGCTGCTGCTCGGACTCGGGTTCGTCCTGATCGTGTTCCACCGTGCGCATCGCGCGCTGCACGACCTGATCGCCGGGACCGCGGTGGTCTACGACTGGGGTGAACGGCCCGCCGAGCTCCCCGGCCCGTTGTCCGACTTCCTGATCCGAGCCAACGCCACGAGCGACTCGGCCGAACTCCCGCGCACGACGCGCGGCGAGCTGTTCAACTCGTCGCCGACCGCTACTGATCGGCGCGACAGCGAAGGGATGCAGTCATGAGTTTCTGGGACATCATCTGGTTCATCATCGTCAGCTTCGCGTTCATCGCGTACCTGATGGTGCTGTTCAACATCCTCACCGACCTGTTCCGCGACAAGGACGTCTCGGGGTGGGTCAAGGCCATCTGGGTGATCTGCCTGATCATCTTCCCGTTCCTGACCGCCCTGGTGTACCTGATCGCGCGCGGGCGGGGCATGGCCGAGCGTCAGTCGGCGGCATGGGGAAGTGCGAGGGCCGCGCAGGACGAGTACATCAAGTCGGTCGCCGGCAGTTCGGCGTCGCCCACGGAGCAGATCGCGAAGGCGCAGGAGTTGCTCACCGCGGGCGCGATCACGCAGGCCGAGTTCGACACCTTGAAGGCGAAGGCCCTCGCCTAGCGCCAGGGAGAGCCGTACTCATCCCTGCAGGGGGAGGGATGAGTACGGCCGCCGAGCGAACGTGGACTCGAGTCGGCCAGATCGGAGGGAAGCATGGGCGAGGCGATCGGGCAGGCGCTGCCGCTGGCGATCGGGGTGGCACTCAGCCCCGTGCCGATCATCGCGGTCGTCCTGATGCTGACCACACCACGGGCGAGGTCCAACGGGATCGCGTTCGTGGTCGGCTGGCTGCTCGGCCTCGGCGTGGTCGGCGCGATCGTCCTGGCCGTCGCGAGCCCGGCCGACGCGAGTGAGAACGGCGAGCCGGCGACCTGGGCCAGCTGGCTGAAGCTCGTGCTCGGGCTGCTGCTGCTGCTCGTCGCGGTGCGGCAGTTCCGGGGCCGCCCGCACGAGGGTGACGAGGCGCCCCTGCCGAAGTGGATGGGCGCGATCGACAAGTTCGGTCCCGGTCAGGCGCTGGGCGCCGGTGCCGTGCTGGCCGGCCTCAACCCCAAGAATCTGCTCCTGGCCGTCGCCGCCGCGGTGGCGATCGCTCAGACCGGGATCAGTGGCGGGCAGCAGGCCGTCGCCTACGCGGTGTTCGCGGTCATCGGCACCCTCGGCGTCGGGGCGCCGGTGGTCCTGTACCTCGCGATGGGCGAGCGGTCGGCCGATCTGCTGGGCCGGCTCAAGGCATGGATGAGCCACAACAACGCCGTCATCATGTCCGTGCTCTGCCTGGTGATCGGGATGAAGCTCGTCGGCGACGCGATCACCGGCCTGACCTGAGCGGGCCTCCCCCGGAGCGGGTGAGCAGAGCCGGTCCGGTCGTGCCTGTCGTTGGTCCCCCGAGACGGATGATGCTTGCCGGCCTCAGTCGGATCAGAGTCGGTAGTAACGGGGCTTCTGGAAGGGGGCATCGGATGGGCCACTACGTGATCCGTGTCAAGGGCCGGCTGTCCCGTGAGCTGACCGACGCGTTCCCCACCCTGACGGCCGACTCCGAGCCGGCCCAGACCGTCCTGCATGGCGACCTGATCGACCAGGCGGCCCTCGCCGGCCTCCTCAACCACCTCGACATGCTCGGCATCAACATTCTGGAGGTGACCCAGGTCCCCTCACCCCAACCCGAACCTCCGGAAGACTGACCTGCGCGCCGGTCGTGCGATCGTGGGTCGATGAGCGCTGTGATTCGCACTGCGACGCCCAGCGACCTCCCCGCTCTCACAGCCCTGCGGTGGAGGTGGGCGCGATCGGAGAGAGTTGCCCGGCCCGACGAACTGCGGGAGTTCGGGTCCGCCCTCGGACAGTGGATGGCGGAGCGGGGAGACGCGTCCGTCTGCAAGCTCGCCGTCCTGGAGGGCGAACTGGTCGGCATGGCCTGGCTCGCGGTGTTCGACCGCGTCCCCAACCCAGGTGCCCTGCACCGGCTGTCCGGCGACGTGCAGAGCGTCTTCGTCGTGCCCGAGCATCGCGGCCGCGGTCTCGGCCGGCGTCTCATGGAGGCGATCTGCGATACCGCCGACGACCTCGGCATCCGGAAGCTCACGGTGGACGCGAACGATGCCGCCCTTCCGTTCTACCACCGCCTCGGCTTCACCCACTCCCACGTCCTCCTCCAACGCGAGCGCCCCTGACCGGGGGGGGGTAAATCGGTGGCGACCGTTCCGCGGCCCGGCGCAGGATGGGTGGATGCTTGGTGCCGAGCAACTCGACGAGTTCGAGCGGGACGGGATCGTCAAGGTTCCCGGGGCGTTCGGGGCCGATGACGCTGCGCGGATGCGGGAAGTGTTGTGGGGCGAGTTGGCGCAGCGGCACGGGATGGACCGGGAGGATCGGTCGACCTGGACGACGCCGCGGCCGACCAGCTTGAAGAACACCAAGCGGCACACGGCGTACGACGCGATCCTGGGACCGCCGCTTCGTTCCGCCATGGACGATCTGCTCGGCGCGGACGGCTGGACCGAGCCATCTCACCAGGGCCAGGTGCTGGTCACCCTGCCCACGGGCGAGGACTGGTCGGTCCCGCATCGCCAGTGGCACACCGATGTGGGCTTCGACCTACCGGCCGGCGAACTCGTCGCGGTCAAGATCTGGGCGATCATCAGCGACCTCGAGCCCGGAGGTGGTGGTACGCCGCAGGTGGCCGGTTCGCACCGGGTCATCGCCCGCCACCTGCAGCAGACCGCCGAGCGCGACTTCACCACGATCCGCGACCAGGTGCTGCGCTCCGACCAGTGGTTCCGCACCCTCACCGACTCGAACGACAACGCCGACCGTACGACGCGCCTCATGGCCGAGGCCGACCTCGACGGTCTTCCGGTCCGGGTCGTCGAACTCACCGGCCGGGCCGGGGACGTCTACCTCACCCACCCATGGATCCTGCACTCGATCGCCCCCAACGCGACCGAGGTTCCCCGCATCATGCGCAGCCGCTTCATCTGGAAGACAGGCTGGCCGCCCGCCTGATGCCGTACTGGATGGAGTTCAGTCCTCGGAGGGGAGGAAATCCCTGCCTGCCCGAGCGAGACACTCAACTCGCTCGCGACCGCCGGCAGGAACCCGACCGGTACGAACTCACTGGTGACGATGACGGCCGCGCCGAGCGAGAGGGACAAGACCCCAGCCAGGTTCGGAACGTCGGCTGCCGGCCGACTGAGCCGCTCGAAACCGTTGCCGTGGTGGTCACGTGAGCCATCCCTCTCGTCCTGTTGCCCGACGACCGCGGCGTCAACGCGATCCGTCAGTCAGGGCAACAGGCCCCCACACCACGAAAATCCCCGATCCGATTCCGCACTTTTAAGTGCGTCGCGCACCGCGGAGTAACAGACGGCTGATCGCTACTTGGCCGGCGGGGGCAGTGAGCGGCTGCTGATCAGTTGGTCGGCGATGCTGCGGAGCTTGACGTTGTAGTCCTGGGAGTAGCGCGGAGCACGTTGAAGGCGCTGCGTTCGGTGAGGTTGTGGCGCTCCATCAGGATGCCGATCGCCTGGCCGACGACTGCTCGGGCTTCCAGTGCCTCGGTCAGTGTCTCCTCGTTGCGGGCGTAGGCCACTGCCACCGTCGCGTGCTGGCAGAGGATCTGCGCCAGCGCCTCGTCGTACGCGGTGAAGGCGCCGGGATCGGCGCTGTAGAAGCTCAGTACTCCAATGGTGCGGGACTTCGTCAGCATCGGGTGGTGCAGCACCGTACCGATGCCCCGGCCGGCGGCGCGCTCTGCCCAGCCCGGCCAGCGCGACTCCGCGCGGGTGTCGTCGACCAGGACCGGCGCCGAACCCTCGGCGGCCTCGATCAGCGGACCGCTCCCGGCGTCGATCTGCAACCGGTAGAGCTCGGCGACCACGGGATTCGTGACCTCGGCGACGCGCAGGTTCTTCCGGCCGCCGGGGCCGACCAGCACGATGCCGGCGTCGGTGCACCTGAAGGCGGCGACGGCGAACTCGAGCACGGTCCCGACGGTCGGCTCGACCCCGGCGGCGTCCTCCAGGTCGATAGCGAGCTCGCCGAACACCTCGGCCAGGTCGACCGCCGTCGCGTCGCTGGTATCGGTCACGAAACACCTCCGAGCAACACTCGTCCACACCCCGGACCCCGTCGGTCCGACCTGGTTCAGGTTTGACGATATCCGCTGGACCGTCCGGGTCGAAGACCCCTGAACTTGTGCAGCGAGCCTGCACCAGCACCTCGCCGTACGGCGGTCCGGGGTCGGGTGGATGGTAATCGGTTTGACCGGGCCGAACGGGCGCGGCGAGGATCGCGAGCATGCCGGAGAATGTGACGCCTGTCGAGGCCCTGCTGCTGATCGATCTCCAGGTGGGAAGCCTCGCCGCGGTGCCGGACGCGGAGCGCCTGGTCGACCGTACTGCGGTCCTGCTGGCGGCGGCTCGCGCAAGCGGCGCGGTGGTCGTGCATGTCCAGAACGACGGAGCGACCGGGATGGCCGACCAGCCCGGGACCCCGGGCTGGGAGCTGCACCTGCCGGTCGACACCGGCGAGAGCGTGATCCGGAAGCCGCGCGACAACGCCTTCGACAGCACCGATCTGGCCGACCTGCTCACGGCGCGAGGGGTCGGCTCGGTGGCGGTCTGTGGATTGATGTCCGAGATGTGCGTGAGCGCGACCGCCCGGGCTGCGTCGTCTCTCGGCTACCGGGTGGTGCTTCCGCACGATGCCCACGCCACCACGAACATCCCGGCAACACCGGGACTCAGCGACCTGATCCCGGCCGCCACCGTCTCCCGCGTGGCCGAATGGGCCCTGTCGGACCAGATCGAACTGGTCCACGACTCCAGATCCGTCCCGTTCACCAGCCCACCCCGCTGAGCCGGCCCTTGGCGTGGGTCAGAGCTCGACCTCTTCGTTCGTGCCGAGTCAGAGGCGGGAGAGGAGGTGGACGGCATCGTCCAGGTGGGTCAGGGGGTCGACCTTGGGGGACCAGCCCAGGCCGGCGGCGACAGTTTGCTCGCCACGGGCGATGAGGCGACGGCGCAGGATCGCCTGGGCCGGGCGCGGGGTGAGCGACCAGAGCACGATCGCACGGGGTGAGGCGCGGCGGGCGGCCCGGAGTACGGCGTCGGGCGGCAGGTCGGGGGCCAGCAGCACAGCGGGGGTACCTCGTTCGAGGAGGACGCCCTGCAGGACTTTGAGCGGCAGCCAGTGCCGTTCGCCGGGGCAGCAGGCGAGCAACACCGGGCTGTCGGCGGCCTCACCGAGCCGGCGGCCGCCCGCGTAGCGATCGACCGCGCGGGCAGCTTCGTCGGCGAGCAGAGTCTCGAGATCGATGCAGTCGGCAGTGTCCTGGAAACGGTCCTGCAGCCGCCGCAACGCCGGCGCGACCACGTCCTCCCAGGCGGGCTGAAGGCCGCGCTGCCGGAGGCAACCGTCCAGTTTCGCCCCGGCCTCGTCGATCCGGAAGGACTCCAGATCGGCGAGCAGCGCGGCGACCTGTTCTGCTGCTGGTAGCTCGGGTTGAGCATCGGATTGGTCCGGCTCAATCGCGCTGAGGCGCGCGGCGTCGGCGGCCGGAGTACCGGCGGCTATCAGACGTTGCATGCGGCGCAGGCGGGCGATGTCCTCGCTGCTGTAGCGCCGGTGGCGGCCAGGGGAGCGGGTCGGGGGCGCGATGTCGTAGCGGGCTTCCCAGCTCCGGATCGTCACCGCGGGCACGCCGAGCATGGCCGCGACCCGCCCGACCGGCCAAACCGCGGGAGGTGTTTCACCTCGAGACGCCGCTGCCATGATCAACCTACGATGACACGGCTTCCGGCCTCCTGCGGCCTTTGACGGAGCGCCTGGACCAAGGTCGCCTCTGTCCGACCGGTCCCTGCCCCCGGGGTCAACCGGCCGCTGTCCGCGCCTCCCGAGCGATGGGCGCTGATCCGATCGTGACGGCGACCAGCAGGGCGCAGACGGCGGCGGTCGCGGCGGTGGTGCCGGGGACGCCGAACCACGGTGTCGCCAGCGGGAGCAGGAGGATGATGAAGACGCCGGCGAAGGACGCGGCCGCCGGGATCGTGGGGGTCTCGACGAGGGGTGCGTGGACTGCCCACACGAGCATCAGGAACACGCCGGTCGGTATCGCGATGGCGTAGCTGACGGCTGTGGGGGAGGCCTCGAGGTGATGGCCGGTCTGCTCGACCGCAACCTCCAGGCCGGCGCCAAGAGCGGCCAGAGACGCGAAGATGCCGTAGTGCCCGTAGCCCCACAGGTACGAGCGATCGCGGCGCTCCGCGAGACCGGCGCCGGCCGGTTGCAGGAAGTAGAGCCACCAGAGGGCGAACAGCAGGACGAGTCCGCCGGCCGAGATGACGATGAGAGACCAGGTGACCTCACTGTCCTCCAGCGCGCGTTGAGCTCCGGCAGTCGCCGCGAGCACGCTCTCGCCGAGCAGGATGATGGTGAACAACCCGTACCGTTCGGCGATGTGGTGCGGGTGCCAGTTGGTGGATCGGGTCCGCTCCGCCCACCACGGCACGACGAGCTCCAGGATCGCCAGGGCGACGAAGAAGAGCAGCTGGGCGGACGACGACAGAACGCCTTGATCCACCAGGAAAAGGAGCAGGAACCAGCCCACCTGGAGGGCGCTGATCCCGCCCGCATAACGCAGCGCGGTACGGCGGTCCGGCGGCTCCTCGGCGGCGACCCTCAACCATTGGGCGACGAGGCCGATCCGCATGATCAGATAGCCGGACGTGACACCGATGTAGTCGCCGTGGTCGGCCGCGGCCGGGACACCCGCGGCGAGCACCAGAACGCCGGCCATCTGCACCATCGTCAGGAGCCGATAGGGGACGTCGTCGGTGTCGTAGGACGAGGCGAACCAGGTGAAGTTCATCCACGCCCACCAGATCGCGAAGAAGACCTGGAGGAACGGCGTCAGGCCGTCCAGGGCGTGACCGTCCGCGATGCTGTGCGCGAACTGCGCGGTGACGGCCGCGATCGCGACCACGAAGGTCAGGTCGAACAGCAGTTCGAGCTGGCTGGAGGCCCGGTGCGGTTCGTCGATCGCCCGGGCCCGCATGCGCACGCGGATCCTGCTGGCCGCCAAGGTCCTGCTCCTGTCTGTCTGACAATCCTTGTCAGGAAAGACAGGAAGCGACCCCCGGTTGTGACAGCCGGGGGTCGCACGTGGAGTTCAGGCGGCCTGGGTCAGCCCTGGCGGGCCTGCAGGCGGGGGTTCTTGCGGTTGAGGACGTAGACCCTCTTGCCCCGCTTCACCACCTGGGCGCCGTCCTTGGCCTTCAACGCACGCAGTGAACGTCGAACCTTCATCAGCAGCCTCCTCTGTCTAGTTGTGCTCCCATCAACACCGATCCACCCGCAAACCTTCCCAGCAGCTTCTTGAGCAGGTCGTGTCGATTTCGGGGTGAGGTCTTCGACGCTGGGATGAGGCGGCCGCTGGGGCTGCTCGCGAAAGGGTGATCGGGATGTCGTTTCAGGCCTACCTGGACAAGATCGAGGAGAAGACCGGACTGACACCGCGGGAGTTGGTCGAGCTGGCCCGGGAGCGTGGTTTCGAGGGGCCGGACACCAAGGCGGGAGCCGTCGCGGACTGGCTGAAGGAGGACTACGACCTCGGCCGGGGGCACGCGATGGCGCTGGTGCACGTGATCAAGAACGGTCCCAAGATCGGCACCAAGCACGTCGGCACCACCGGCGTCCACCGCGACGAGTCCGACACCCTCTGGCTCGACGGCAAGGCCACCAAGCCCGCGTGATCAGGCGTAGTCGCGGAGGCCGGAGAGCAGGCCCTGGTGGAAGGGGTTCGCGTCGACGGCGTCGAACCAGGACGGGCCGGTGGTGAGCGGCTCGGGCGGAGGCACCTTGACCGGTGCGGGGGCTTCTGCGACCGGGCCGTTTCGACGGCGTGCATCGACGTCCACCTCGGGCGCCGGCATGTCGGGCAGCAGCACGAACGAGTCCTCGAGGGCCACGCCGCCGGCAGCCAGCGCGGTCAAGGCGTTCACCGCTCGTTCGGCCGCGCCCTCCGGGTTCTTCCGGACCTTCTCCAAGTCACCGACCACGGACTTCCAGGTGACGGCCGGGTCGCCGTAGTCGATCGCGCGACTGAGTCGGCCGACGCTGATCCGGGTCGCGGCGGGAGCGAGCGTGGACATCAGCGCCCGCAGTCCGTACCGCGCGCGGCCGCCGACCACCACCAGCCGGATATCCGCCTCGGTGGCCGCGATCAGATTGCGATGCACGTCGTCCTGGCCGCGACCGACCACGATCAGGTCGGCCAGCGCGCCCTTCTCGATCCGGCCGACCGGGTGCGGCCAGACGCCGGACAAGGCCTCACCCGGGTTCGAGGTGGCCATCCGCACCAGTTCCTCGTCGGTGAACACCCGTTGCGGCTGGGCCTTGTTCCACAGATCGGCGACCTTGAGCTCCCAGAGCACGTTGCGGGTGCCCGACGGTCCCCAGTCCGAGCCGATGCAGAGCCGGACGCCCTTCGCCTTGGCCGTGGTGACATCCGCGGTCGCGCCGTACAGCCAGTAGTTCGAGAACGGCGACCAGACCAGGCTGGAGCCGCCGCCCTGCAGGTTGGCGAAGTCGTCCGCGGTCAGCGCGCCGCCGTGGATCGCGACGAGCTGCCGCTTCACCACCCCGACGTCGTCGAGCAGCTGGAACTCCTTGCGCAGCTTGGGATCCGTGCCCTCCGCGGTGTGCGCGATGAAGCCGCGCCCCTGCTGCACCGCCGTCACGTACGACGCCAGCGCTTCGGTGCTGTCGGCAACGAGTGTGCTGACCCGGATGAAGTCCTCCCGGGTGCCCAGCTTCTCCGAGTCGACGTTGCGGATCAGGTCGTTGTCCGGCGGTACGGCGCCGCGCGGGTTGCCCTGGATCGAGGTGGTCCCGCCCACGATGGCCCGCGTTTCGACGTACCGGAGCAGGGCGCGTCCGGCCGCGGCGCCCAGCAGCCGGGCGGGTTTGCTGATCGTGTCGCTGTACGTCGGGGCGCCACCCCACTGGTTGTGCGAGGTCCAGGGGACCTTGCGCGCCGGTTCGGTCCACAGCGGCAGGCTGTTGTACATCAGGTGGTTGTGCAGGTCGATCAGCCCCGGATAGATCACGCCGCCCGCGGTGATCCGGGGCGCGTTCTCGAACCCGGGCGGTACGTCGTCGCCGGGGGTGACCGCGGCGATCAGGCCGTCGTCGCCGACATAGACCGCGCCGCGGCTGAGCACCTCGCCGTCAGGTCGCAACGTGACAACGGTTCCGCGCAGTACGAACATGGCCGCCTCCCCTGATCAAAGACCCCCCGGCCTGTGTTCACGAGCGTATGCTATAGAGCCTCCAGGGGGAGGCATTCGATGGTGGAATTCGACGCGGGTCCACCGGCAGCGGTGGCCCGGCATCTCGGTTCGCTGCCCAGCTATGCGGCGTACCGGGACCATTTCTGGTACGACTGGGGGCCGATCTTCTACCGCGGCCGGCTGAACCGATCGGCGCGGCTGCTCGGGGTGGCGTCCGATCCCGGCCCGACCGAACGGATCGCCGGCCGGACGCTGGTCGGCGACGCGGGCCAACGGGTGCAGGGTTTCCTCGCCAAGCTCGGGCTGACGTCGAGCTATGCGCTGGTCAACGCCTACGCCTATGCGCTGAGACCGTCCCGCGCGCAGCAGGCGGCGCCGCTGTTGTCGGAGCAGGACCACCTGCGCTGGCGCAACACCCTGCTCGACCTGATCACCGGACCGAACACCCAGGCGATCGTGGCGTTCGGCGCGCAGGCGCGTACCGCGGTACGGCTGTGGGACGGCAAACCGGACGTGCCGGTCTTCGAGGTGCCGCATCCGTCCAGCCGCAGTCCGCAGGTGCTGCTGGACAGCTGGCGCAAGGCCGTGACGGACCTGCGGGACATCGTCACGCCTGATCCCGACGGCGACCCGACCGGACCGAACTACGGCCCGAAGTTCCTCGAGACGGACTACGCCGCCGTCCCGCTTCGCGATCTGCCCTTCGGGGTTCCGCCCTGGTTCGGCGACGACGCCTGGGGCCGCGCGGACAAGCCGAAACACAACAACTGCGTCGAACGCCCCTCCGACGACCCCCTCAACTCCCTCCTCTGGCGAGCCCCGAAACAAGCCTGATCACCTCGTACTGCGGTGCGCCCGCGCCGCGCTGTCAACCCGCGCGGCGCGGCCCGGCGTACCGGGTTGGGCGCCGACGACTCAGTGTCCCGTGCTGGGTATGGTCTGCAGATGACTGGTCGTGAGGTGGCCGATGGGGTGCGGCAGGGGTGGCAGTCCGGGATGCTGAACGCCAGGCCGGGTGGGACGAGCAGGGAGTCCTTCGCGGCCGGGCTGCACTGGCTCGGGGCCGAGGATCGTTCGGCCGCGTTGCTGGTGCCGCCGAGGTTGCCCGCCGGTCCGGTGCCGCTGGTCGTGCTCCTGCACGGAGCGACCTCGAACCCGCGCCAGGCACTGCCATACCTGCAGGACGAGGCGCGGCAGCGGGGATTCTTGCTGTTGGCACCCAAATCGCAGGATTACACCTGGGACGTGATCCGGGGCGGGTTCGGCCCGGACGTCGGCCCGCTCGACCTGGTCCTGGACGAGGTGTTCGAGCGGTTCGCGGTCGATCGGGCCCGGCTGGCGATCGCCGGGTTCTCCGACGGCGCGTCGTACGCGCTGAGCCTCGGGCTGGTGAACGGTGACCTCTTCACCCACGTGCTCGCCTACTCGCCGGGGTTCGTGGTCTCGGGACCGCGGCCGGGCCGGCCGAAGATCTTCGTCTCACACGGCATCAGCGACCACGTGCTGCCGATCGACCGCTGCAGCCGGCGGATCGTGCCGGTGCTCCGTGAGGACGGCTATGACGTCGACTACCGCGAGTTCGACGGCGGCCACGAACTCCGCGCCGATTTGGTTGCCGCTGCCACCGATCAGCTGATGGCGTAGGTGCTGTCGCGGACGATGAGCTCGGTGGCCAGTTCCACCTTGGGGCTCTCGAGGTCTTCGCCGTTCATCAGCCGGATCACCGAACGGGCGGCGACCATGCCCATCTGGGCCAGCGGCTGACGGACCGTGGTCAGCGGCGGGCTCGCCCACTGGGACTCGGGCAGGTCGTCGAACCCGACCACGCTGACGTCGTCCGGCACCCGCAGCCCGCGACGGCGGACCGCCTCGTAGACACCGAGGGCCATCTGGTCACTGGAGGCGAAGATCGCGGTCGGCGGGTCGGCCAGGTCGAGCAGTTCACCGGCGCCGACGAATCCCGACTCGTGGTAGAAGTCGCCCTCGTAGATCAGGCCTTCGCAGGAGAGTCCGGCAGCATCGAGCGCAGCCTTGTACCCGTCCTGGCGGGCCCTGCTGCAAAGCAACCGGGGTGGTCCGGCGATCAGCCCGATCCGCCGGTGCCCGTGCTCGATCAGGTGCTCGGTCGCGCTCAGCCCGCCGGCCCAGTTCGTCGCTCCGATGGTCGGAACCTCGAGGCTGGGTACGCCGGCCGGGTCGATGACCACGCTCGGCACCTGCAGCCGCCGCAACTCCGCCTGCAGTCTCGGCTCCAGGCCGGAGGTGACCAGGATGACGCCGTCGGAGGTCCGGGCCTGCAGGTTCTGCATCCACTGCCGGGCCGACGTCGACCGGCGATGGATCGCCGACACGACGGTGCCCATGCCCGAACTGTGCGCGACCTCCTCGACGCCGCGGATGATCTCGACCGCCCACGGGCTGTCCAGGTCGTTGAAGACCAGGTCGATCAGGTTCGCGCGCTCCGTCTGCCGGGAGCCGCGGCGGCGGTATCCGTGGTGCTCGAGCAGCCCCTCGACCTTGGCGCGGGTGCCGGGAGCCACGTCGGCGCGGCCGTTCAGCACCCGCGACACCGTCGGCACCGACACCCCGGCCTCGCGGGCGATGTCGGTGATGGTGATGCGGGCTCCGTCAGCGGTCGCCACCCAAGCTCCTTCGTCCAGTCGGTTCAAGGGTCTACCGGGATTGTCCAGAGATCTCAATCACGCGCAGATCTCAACCGGTCGCGGTCCTCAGCCGGTCGCGGTCCTCAGCCGGTCGCGGTGAAGGCGTTCTCATCGCTACTCTCACCCCGACGCACCGACCGCCCGGTCCGAGCCGCCTCCCGCAGAGCGGCAAGCAACTCGTGCCCCGCCGTCCGATCGCCTGCCTCTGAATCCTCCGTCGCCACCAGGCTGACGCTCTCATTCCAGGCCTGGGCTACCGGTTGCTCCCGGCCCGCGGTCGCGGTGAGCTTGCAAATCCCTTGCTGGTGGTCGATCTCGACCGTCGCGTGCTCGAAGTCGAAGCGGAACCAGCCGACCTCTCGCGCCGCGAGCAGACTGTTCAGCACCGTCGCGATCGTGCCGTCGGCGAACACCACGAGTGCCGCCGTCAACTCCTCGATCGCGGTCCGCCGGGTCCGCCGAGCGGCGACCGCGACCACCTCGGTCCACTCGCCGAGCACGCTCAGCAGCAGTTCGACCTGACGCACAGTCCCGTACTCCGCCTCGCCCGCACGCCGCGCTCCGAAGTACGCGTCGGGGCGGAACCACAGCGAAGTACAGGTGGCTGCGATCGGTCGGCCGAGTCGGGCGTCGCCGGCCAGCCGTCGCAGGTCGACCTGGCGGAACGGGACCACGTGTTCGGTCATGAGAGGTTCCTTCACAGCGCCGGGGAGGAAGCACTGAAACTATCGGAACTCTAGCTGGAAGTTCCGCGATCCGGCCTCCGAAAACTATCGGAAGGACCCTGCGGACGCGGAAGTTCGCCCGCCGCGTCGACGCCTGTACGGTGATGCGGTGAACCAGAAAGGCTCGGAGGAGCGGGAGCGGTTGTCGCCGCGGGACAAGTGGATCACCATCTTCGGACGGAAGCCGGTGCTCGAGGCGCTCAACGATCCCGCCCTGTCGGTCGCCAAGATCATCGTCGCGGACAACGCCGGCGGGCACTCGCTGGACGACATCCTGAAGGCCGCGGCCCGCACCGGTACGCCGGTCGAGCGGGCGACGGCGACGCGGGTGAAGTGGCTGGCCGGCAACGGCAAGCACGACCAGGGCGTGGTCGCCGATGTGAACGCTCCCCGGATGACCCCGCTGGCCGAGTTCGTCCGGGCTCGCGGCAAGCGGCCGACCAAGGTCTTCCTGCTTGACGGCGTGACCAATCCGGGCAACGTCGGGATGATCCTGCGAACCGCCACCGGCGCCGGCTTCGACGGCGTCATCCTGCCGAAAGCCGGTACGCCGCACGTCGGGCCGCTGGTGATCAAGGCCTCGGCCGGGGTGGCGTTCCAGGCCCCGATCGTCAACGTCGCCACCGCGAAGGCGGCGGTGAACCTGTTGACCGAGGCCGGTTATCGCATCTACGGCCTGTCCGCGCGCTCCCGGCAGTCGCTCTTCAAGGCCGAACTGGCACCGCGCTCGGTGTTCGTCCTCGGCGGCGAGACGAACGGCATCTCGGTCGCCACCGACGAGGACCTGCAGATTCCGCTGCACGCCGGCGTCGAGTCACTGAACGTCGCCGTCGCCGCAGCGGTAGTCGCCTTCGAAGTCACCAACCGCGACTGATCACCACCGCGCCCAACGGCGCCTGATCACCGCGCCGGGCTGAGCGCCCGGGATGCTTCGGCGACCTGGGCGAGGCGTTGGGCGCGGGCCGACTCCGCCGGAGTGAACGGTTCGCCCGGCCGCGTGAACACATACAGCCCACTCCACGGCGACGGGATCTTCAGAATCGTTCCGTCGTTGGGTAGTTGCCGTCCCTCGAAGGCCTTCGGATCGGTGACCTGTTGCGCGCCGAGCAGTTCCGCCACCGCATGCGGGAGTTCCGCCGGATCGGCGACGACCTGCGCGGACAGACTCAGCGCCTTGGTCTGCCCGTCAACCAGGGCGAGGGCAGTCGTCGGCCACAGATGCGCGTTCCGGCCACCAGCAGCCGTGACGACGTCCAGCAACTCCTCCGGCCGAACCGTGTCCGGAGTGGACACCACGAGTTCATCCCGTACGCCGTCCGCGACCGGGTGGATGTGCAGGCCGAGGATGTTGGCGTCGAGCTCGGCCAGTCCGTGGGTGAGGTGTTCCAGCTCGCCGGCCCGGTCCTCCAGCGTGACCCTGATCCGCCAGAGTGACGGCGCTTGCCGAAGACCGGTCTGAGCCTGGTGCCGGGCGTGGTGGTCGGGGGCGTGCAACCAGGTCCGGAGCAGCCGCATGGTGGACGGCTCGATCACCCAGATCACCAGCGCGGTGGTGGTGAGCGCCAGCAGGCTGACGGAGACGAGGTACGGCGGATGCATCTGCAGGATCAGGGCGTGCAGGGCGAGCTCGACCGGGAAGATCGCGGCGAGCTTGGCCAGGGTCAGGCGGAGCCGGGCCGGATGGGGCAACCGCCCGCACACGTCGCACGCCGTACCGGCGGTGACGGCCCGGGAGATGTCAGGCCGCGAGCTGTCAGGCCGGGAGCTGTCGGGCCGGGAGAAGGCTGAACTGTGCGGCTTGTCCATGCCTCCAGGCTGGCGGCCCCGCGTATCCCGGCTGTTGCGGAGGTGTGAATCTTCGGTTCGGTCTTGCGTGATCGGGAGGGCTGGGTTTACGGTCCCGGTTAACGTTTAAGTGCTCGTTAGTGAGTGCTTGATGCAAATTAAGATCACAAACGGTCAGATCGAGCAAAGGGTGAGGTCAGTTATGGAGAGCAGGTACGGGCGCAGGCGGTTCCTGGGACTGGGTGGCGCCGCGCTGGGTGCGGTCGTTCTCGGCCCGACGCTGGCCGGTTGTGGCGACGGCGGCGCGGCGAGCGGTGGCGCCAAGGCGTCGAGTGACGTGGCCTTGCCGACGTACAAGGCGTTCGAGGGGCTGCGACCCGAACTGGCCGGCGCCGAGTCCGGTCTCGAGCCCGGCTTCCTGCAGTTCCCCGAGAACGCGATCGCGAGCGTGCAGGCGCCGCCGCTGAAGAACGCGGTGACCGCGCTGACCGAGACGTTCGCGACGCCTCCGCCGCCGATGGGCAGCAACCCGATGTGGCAGGCGCTGAACCAGGCGCTCGGAGCGGACCTGAAGCTCACCATCGGCACTGACCCCGGCTATCCGGAGAAGTTCGCCACCCTGCTGGCCAGCGACTCGCTGCCGGACCTGATGTGGCTGCCGCCGAACCAGGGCATCCCGAACATCGGCCCGATGCTGGAGGCGAAGTTCCAGGACCTGACCAAGTACCTGGCCGGCGATGCCGTGCTGGAGTACCCGAACCTCGCGGCGCTCAAGCCGGCCTCCTGGCGGACCGCTGTGGTGAACGGCAAGATCTGGGGCGCTCCGATCCCGTCGACGCCGTTCGGCCAGGTGATGATGGGTAACCCGAAGACCTGGGCCAAGGTGGGCGGCCTGCAGTGCAAGACGGCCGACGAGTTCTTTGCCAAGTGCAAGGAGCTGACCCGCGGTACGAACTACGCGCTGGAGCCGGCGATCGTGAACATGCTGCACATGTTCGGCGAGTGGTTCGGTGCGCCGAACAGCTGGCGGGTCAACCAGGACCGGTCGCTGACGCACCTCTACGAGACCGACAACTACAAGGCCGCGGTCGAGTACGCCGCGAAGCTGTGGGCGGCGAAGGTCTTCTACCCCGACCTCAACCTGGCCGACGCGACGCCCAAGACGGTGAACGGCCAGATCGCCGCGCAGGTCACCGTCGGACCGCGGGCGACGGCCGACTTCCGGGCCGCCGACCCGACGCTGTTCGTCGACACGATGATCCCGTTCGGCCACGACGACAAGGCCAAGCCGGTCTACGACATGGGCTACGGCACCGTCGGGTTCACCCCGTTCAAGAAGACCGACGAGGGCCGGATCCGCGAACTCCTTGCCCTGGTCAACTACCTCTCGGCGCCGTTCGGCACCAAGGAGTACCTGCAGAAGAACTTCGGTACCGCGGGCCGGCAGTACTCGCTGGACGCCAAGAAGAACCCGGTGCTCACCCAGGCCGGCAACCAGCAGGCGCCCGGTCTGGTCAGCGCGCTGCAGATCATGACCGCGCCGGAGAGCGTGATCTTCAACCCTGCTTATCCCGAGGACACCCGGAAGGTGCACGCGACCGAGCAGAAGCTGCTCCAGTACGCGATGCGCAACCCGACCGCCGGCACGTACTCCGACACCAGCAGCAAGGTCGGGCCCAAGCTGACCGAGGCGTTCCGCGACACGATCATCGACATCGTCACCGGCCGGCAGAAGATGGACGCGTACGACGAGGCGCTGAAGCGCTGGAAGTCCGGCGGCGGTGACAAGATGCGCGGCGAGTTCGAGGCCGTGCTGCCCGCCGGCGTTCCGGTCACCGCGTCCTGAGTCCGCCGATGACACTGGTGACAGAGCGGCCGGACTCCGCCAAGGCAGTCAGGGAAACGCCCAAGCGGCGGCGCGGCAGGCGTCAGCGCAGTACCGGACAGGAGTTGCCGTTCGGGGTCCGGTTGCGGCGGGACTGGCAGATGCTGGTGCTGATGGTGCCCGGGGTGCTGTTCCTGCTGGTGTTCTTCTACGTGCCGGTGCTCGGCAACGTGGTCGCCTTCCAGGACTTCCAGCCGTACCTCGGGATCATGCACAGCGAGTGGAACGGCGTGCAGAACTTCATCAACCTGTACGCCAACCCCGACTTCTGGGACGCGTTGCGCAACACGCTGGTGCTCGCCTTCGTCCAGTTGGTGCTGTTCTTCCCGGTGCCGCTGGCGATGGCGCTGATCGTGGACTCGCTGGTCAGCAACCGGGTCCGGCGGGCGTTCCAGACCATCGCGTACCTGCCGCACTTCCTGTCCTGGGTGCTGGTGATCGCGCTGTTCCAGCAGTCGCTCGGTGGGGCGGGCTTCGTCAACAACCTGCTCCGGCAGGCCGGGCTCGACCCGATCCCGTTCATGACGAACCCGGACACGTTCCCGCTGCTGGTGGTCGCGCAACTGGTCTGGAAGGACGCAGGCTGGGCGATGATCATCTTCCTCGCCGCGCTGTCCGCGGTGGACGTCTCCCTGTACGAGGCGGCCGCCGCGGACGGTGCCGGCCGGTGGCGCCGCCTCTGGCACATCACCCTGCCGTCGATGCGGACCGTCATCGTGCTGCTGCTGATCCTGCGGATCGGCGACGTGCTCAGCGTCGGCTTCGAGCAGTTCATCCTGCAGCGCGACTCGGTCGGCCCGGGCGCGGCCGAAGTACTGGACACGTTCACGTACTACGCCGGCGTGGTCGGTGGTGACTGGAGCAGCGGGGCCGCGGCCGGTCTGGCCAAGGGAGTCGTCGGCGCGTTGCTGCTCTGGGGCGCCAACTCGATCGCCCACCGGCTGGGCGAACCCGGCATCTTCCAGAAGAGGGGACAGTCATGAGGCCGATCTGGAAGGAGCGGCCGTCGCCGGCCTACCAGACGATCAAGGCGGTCGTGCTCGGCGGTTTCGCGCTCGCGATCATCATCCCGATCATGGTCGTCGTGTCGACGTCGCTGGCCAGCGACCAGGACATCATCTCCGCCGGCGGGTACGTGCTGTGGCCGTCGCACCCGACGGTGAAGGCCTACGAGACCTTGTTCAGCGGCGGACTGATGGGACGCGCGATCATGGTCAGCGTCTTCGTCACAGTGGTCGGTACGGCGATCGCGCTGGCCACCACGATCGCGCTGGCCTATGCCACCTCGCAGCCGGTGGTGTTCGGGCGGCCGGTGCTGCTGCTGGTGCTGTTCACCCTGCTGTTCGCGCCGGGCATCATCCCGATGTTCCTGATCGTCAAGCAGCTCGGGCTGATCGACAGCCTGTGGTCGCTCATCCTGCCCGGCGCGCTGGGGGCGTTCAATTTCGTGGTGATGCGGACGTTCTTCATGAACGTGCCGCAGGAGATCCTGGAGAGCGCGCGGATCGACGGGGCGAGCGACTTCACCATCCTGCGGCGGATCGTGATGCCGCTGTCGAAGGCGGTGATCGCCGTGGTCGGGCTGTTCTACGCGGTCGGATTCTGGAACGCGTTCTTCAACGCGCTGCTGTACCTCAACGACACCGCGAAGTGGCCGGTGCAGGTGATCCTGCGGACGTACGTGCTGCAGGGCAAGTCGCTGTCGGCGGACCAGTTGGGCGTCGCGCCGCCGCCGCAACCGCAGTCCCTGCAGATGGCGGTCGTGGTGGTCGCGCTGGTGCCGATCGCGATGGTCTACCCGTTCCTGCAGCGGCACTTCAACAAGGGCGTCATCACTGGCGCCGTCAAGGGCTGAGGCCACCGTTCTGAGAGAATCGGTGTCATGCCGACGGGGATGACCGACAAGCCGACGCTGCGTACGGTGGCTGCCGAGGCGGGGGTCTCGATCGCCACGGTGTCGTACGTGCTGTCAGGTCATCGCCGCAGCCAGACGATCTCCGAGACGACCGCGCACCGGGTGCGCGAGGTGGCGGCCCGGCTCGGGTATCGGCGCAACGACGCGGCGCGCGCGATTCGCACCGGCAAGTCCGATCTCGTCCTGCTGTCGCTCAGCGTGCTCGCCGATCCGTGGGCGCAGGCTGTCGCCGCTGCTGTGAGCGATGCGGTGACTCCGCTGGGGAAGACCGCGCTGATCGTTGCCGACGGCGACTGGCGGACAGTGCTGGCGAACCGGACACCCGACGTGATCTTCATCGACCACGTCGCCGACGATCCGGAGTTGGTGGATCAACTGGAGGCCTTCGCGGACCAGGGCGTGCAGATCGTGGCATTCAGCGAGGTGCTGGAGCCGCGGGGATTCGACGTGATCCGGTCGGGTGCCGAGCCGCGGTGTCACCTGGCCGTGGAGCATCTGCTCGAACGGCACACCCGGATCGGGGCGCTCACCGCGAAGCTCGAGGGATCACCGCGCTTCGACGCGTACCGGCGGACGATGGCGGCCGCCGGGTTGCCGCTCGGCGAGGTGGCGACCTTCGAGCCGCATCCCGAAGGCGCCTACCGGGCGGCGATGTCCGTGCTCACCAAGCCGGACCGGCCGACCGCGTTGTACTGCACCACGGATTTCGCGGCGATCGCGGCGATCCGGGCGGCGCATCGGCTGCGGCTGGACGTGCCGGGCGATCTCGCGGTGATCGGGGTGGGCAACACCCCGGAGGGCGAACGCCTCGATCCGTCGCTGTCGACGGTCGGGCCGGTCGGGTTCAACGCGGCCCTGAGCCGGATCATCGTCGGCCGGCTGACCGACCGCGAAGGGGCGCCCGGTCAGGTCTTCGACTTCCCCTGGCAACTGATCATCCGCGAGTCCTCTTCCTAGATCTCAGGCGGGGGACTTCGCCAGGGTGCTCTGGTTGATCGGCTCGGCCGGGGCCGACAGGCTTTGCTGCAGGCGACGGATCGCGTCCAGGTGGTCGGCGGTCCAGATCAGCCGTACTGCGACCGCGGTCTCCGCCCCGCCCAGGTCCCGGCGCACCGCGTCGACGAGCCGGGCGTTCGCGGAGTGGTCGGGGGTCAGTGGTGCCGGGATGTCGTCGGGACCGGCGAGGGCCTGGGCGGCCTGCTGGTCCCAGGCGAGCACCTGGTCGGTCGCGGCGATGATCTCGGCGCGCGCGGCCGTTCTGTCGACGCCCGGCTCGCTCTGATCGTCGCGCCACAGGTCGAGGATCGACTCGGCGGTCAGGCGGATCAGCGCGACCGCGGAGATCAGGGCTGTCACCTCGGCGAGCGGGAGTTGCTTGGTGCCGCGCTCGGTGAGGAACCCGCGGAAGGCGTCGTCCAGCCGCCGGGCGGACGCCGCCGCCTCGCGGGCCTCCCCGGTCGGCCGGTCCGCCCGCGGGGCGAGCGCGTCGCACCGCGACACGGCGTACGCGACTGAACTGCCGAGGTAGCGGGCGCTGTCGGAGAGCGCCTCGGAAAGGGCCTGCCGGAGCGCGGGGACGGCGCCGCGCGGCCAGAAGACCACGCCGATCACGAGACTGACCACTGCGCCGAGGGCGACGTCCTCGATCCGGACCAGGCCGAGTTCCCAGCCGGCCGGCTGGATCAGGCTGAAGAGGATCAGGATCACCACGCTGAAGGCGGCCTGCCCGGCGGCGAAGGAGATCGCCGCGGGCGCGAGGCCGGCGAACAGGACGGCGATCGGGAGGATGAACCAGAAGGCCATGGTGTTGGAGCCGACGGCGAAGATGAGGGCGACGCCGATCAGGATGCCGACGACCGTTCCGGCCAGCGCGCGGACGACGTTCTGGCCGGTGGTCAGCGCGTTGGACCGCAGTACCGACAGAGTTCCGAGGACCACCCAGAAGGAATGGCCGACCCCGGTGAGATCGGCGACCAGTACTGCGAGCGCGAGGGCGGCGGCACCGCGAACGCTGTTGTGCAGCCAGACGGAGTGCCGCTCGACGTGGGCACCCGCGCGATCCTGCGCCGAGGCGAGGACCGATCCCGCGCCCGGTGGGGGACTGCCGGCGACGTGTTGCCACCAGGTACGGCGTCTGGCCGCGACGGTGAAGCGGAGGTTCTCGCTGATCTCGGAGATCGCGAAGGCCATCTCCTGGGCACGGAAGCCCGGTTCCAGTGAGGTGACGAACTCGGCGTGGTCCTCCTTGAGTGGAAGGGCCGAGGTCATGGCTTCTTCCATCGCCCGCTGGGTCTTCCGGAGCTGGGCCAGGTCGGCGTCGAGGGTGGCCGGGTCGCCGACCGTTCCCAGCACGGTGGCGCCGTGGTCGAGCAGGGTCGCGGCGGCGAGTTTGACCTCGCAGACTGCCTTGACGTGCCGTCCCGGGGTGTGGGCGAGCGGGGGTTGCTCGAGGACGGACTGGAGCAGCAGGATCTGGTCGATCAGCCGGACCAGGGTCCGCGTCGCGGTGGACAGGCCGGTCGGGCGGTACGGAGTGCTGAAGAAGGTTCTGCGCAGGTCTGCGACGGCCTCGGCGCTGTCGGTCAGGTCGTCGGCGATCTCGGGGTCGGCGGTCTGGGCGTCGCTGGTCTGGGCGTCGGCGGTCTGGGCGTCGCTGGGCGGGGTGTTGTTGATTTGGGTGGTCGGGGCGCCTTGGGCGGCGCGGATGCGGGCGACCTCGGTGCGCAGGGTTCTGGCTTGGAGGGCCAGGGTGCGGGCTGTTGCCAGCCGCAACGGATCCTTGGTGGGCGCGGGCCAGAGGACGGCGATCGCGATCATCGACACCAGGCCGGCCGTCAGCCAGCCGAGCAGCCGGTCCGGGATGGCGCTCACGGCTCCGGGGAGGTTGACCGGCAGGACGAAGGTGACCAGCAGAGCGGTGGTCGCGCTGGCGAACACCGAGCTGACGACGGCGCTGAACAACACCGCGAACGAGACCAGGAACATCGCCGGTACCGCGAGCCAGATCCGCTGGGCCGCGAGGGTCCCGAGGCAGATCAGCACCGCGCCGGCCAGCACGAGCGAACCCTGGGCGAGGACGCGATCCCGGATCTGGCCGCCGAAGTCCACGAAGATCAGCAGCGACATCGAGCCGAAGGCGGCGAACGTCGCGGCGTTGGCGTCGCCGACCACCTCGGCGTACAAGGCGAACAACACCGGCATCACGAGCGCGGCCCGGGAGCTGCGGCGCAGGGCGGACAGGTTGGCATCCCGCGTTCGCAGCCAGCGAAGGATCGTCATGTCCGGCTCCGCATCTCGGTCAGAACCACCTTGAGGGGACTCTATAGTCCGCCTCCTGGTGGCCTCGGGGTGAGCGGTTCCTGTGTGAGGATTGATCGATGGAGCTGCCGGGGAGTGGGTGGGAGCCGGTCACCGTTGGGGAGTCGGCGACCGAGGTGTTCCGCCGCGGTGACGTCTTCGCCAAGCTTTGCGTCGCCGCTGGGGTGCCGGAGTTGCGTGATGAGCGTGACCGAGTGGAGTGGCTTGCCGGGACCGGGCTGCCTGGTGCTGAGGTGGTCGACTGGGTCGAGTCCTTCGATGGCGCTTGCCTGCTGACAACTGCCCTTCCTGGGGTCGCTGCTGCCGACCTGCCCTGGTCTCGCCCTCTGTCCGACAGCCTCGCGGGAGTGATCAGGTCCTTGCACGAGTTCCCGCCGGAGAAGTGTCCGTTCGAGCGTCGGCTGCGAGACGTCGTCAGCCAGGCAGAGGACGTAGTACGGCGTGGTGCCGTGAACCCCGACTTCCTCACCGACGAGTGGCGCCGGGTCCGCCCGGAGGACCTGCTAGCCAGGATCCACGCCGAGCTCGCCGAGGTGCCCGCGGCCGACCTGGTCGTCTGCCACGGCGACGCCTGCCTCCCGAACGTCCTCTTCGACCCCGACACCTTGGAATGCACGGGCCTGATCGACCTTGGCCGCCTGGGTATCGCCGACCGCCACTCCGACCTGGCCCTCCTTCAGGCCCAACTCGACGAACTACACCCCGGCGCCGCCCCCACCTTCTTCACCACCTACGGCCCCACCGACCCCACCCGCCTGGCGTTCTACCACCTCCTGGACCCCCTCACCTGGGGCTGATCCCCTGCGGCAGCCGGCGTACGTCGTGCTTGGGTGAGCGCGGTCGGGGCGGTGGGTGGCGAGTAGCGTGGGGGTGTGGCTGACGGTGTGCCGGTGGAGATCGTGGCGCTGGTGGTTTCGGAGGTGCATGCGTTCGAGGGGCGGCCTCTGGACGGGCCGCGGCCTGACCCCGAGCCGATCCAGCGCTCCGAGGTCACGATCAAGGCCGGGCTGGGAATCGTCGGCGACAGGTACTTCAACCAAGCGATCCACCGCAACGCAGCAGTCACGGTCTTCGACGCCGGCGTTCTCGACCAGCTCGCCCGCGACCTCGGCCTCCCGACGGCCCCGGACCCGCACCTACCCCGCCGCAACATCGCCCTCCGCGGCTTCCCCGTCGACCAACTGGCCGCGCACCTGGACGAATCCGGTCACCGCGTCCCAGGCGCCACCTTCACCCTGGACAGCGGCTCCGGCCCCATCACCTTCCAAGCCCACCGCCCTGCCAACCCCTGCGCCTGGATGGACCAGGTCCTGGCCCCCGGCGCCTTCAAAGCCCTCCGCGGCCACGGCGGCATCCGCTGCACACCCCTGACCTCCGGCATCCTCCACCTGGGCCCGGCGACCCTCACCACCCTTTAGCCGCCGCACTAATCCACCCCGGGCGTACCGCGCCTGCGGTATGCCATTGGGCCGTTGATCACCGCAGCTGGTTGACGACGCGGTAGGGGGTGGTGGCGAACCCTGAGAGACGTCTGCACAAGTCTCTCGGAAGGTTCCCCTCGTGAAAGCTCTAGCCCGTACGGTTTACCAGTGGCGGCGGGCCACCCTGATCGGCTGGATCGTTGCGTTGGTCGGTCTGGCGGTGGTCGCGGTGGGCATCGGCAGTGCCTTCACCGACACCACCGATATTCCTGACAGCGAGTCCGCCACTGCCTACAGCGTTCTGGCGGAGGCCGGTGGCGGGCAGGCTGCCACCACGACCGGAAACATCGTCTGGCACTCCACCGGCGCCGCGATCAACAGCCCGGTGGTGCGTACCGAGATCACGGCGCTGGTGGATCGGGTCAGAGACATACCGGGCGTGCGGCAGGTGGTCAGCCCGTACGACGCTGCGGGCGCAGGCCAGCTGAACGCGTCGGCGAGTACCGCCTATGCACGGGTCGTGCTGAATGCCGGCGCGGATGTCGAGCCTGCCAAGGAGGCCGCCGAGCAGGCGCAGAGCGCGTCGCTGGAGGTGCACACGGGTGGGCAGGCCTTCATCGAGCAGCCCGCGCCGTCGCACGGCACCGAGGTGGTAGGCATCTTGGCGGCGCTGGCGATCCTGTTGCTGGTGTTCCGTTCGATGTGGGCAGCGCTGCTTCCGATCATCACTGGCGTCGTCGGTGTGGGCGCGTCGATGCTGTTGGTCGTGCTCGGCGCGCACGTGGTCGACCTGTCGGCTACCAGCCTGACGATGGGCGCGTTGATTGGTCTGGGCGTCGGCATCGACTACGCCCTGTTCATCGTCAACCGATACCGCAAGGCCGTGCTGAGCGGCGCGAGTGTGCCAGACGCGATCCAGCAGGCGCTGGACACCTCGGGTCGTGCCGTGATCTTCGCGGGCATCACCGTCGTGGTCGCCCTGCTCGGCATGTTCCTGGTCAACCTCGACGTTCTGACCGGCATGGGGCAGGCGGCCGCGGTTACCGTCCTGCTGACGGTCGCCGCCGCCATCACGTTGCTGCCGGCGCTGCTGGGCATCCTTGGCCACAAGGTCCTGTCCCGTCGTCAGCGTCGCGCGCTGGCAGCAGACACCGGCGATGGGGACGCCGGCGCGGTGTCGCGGCAACGGCGTCCGGGTCTGGCCGGGCGGTGGGCCCAGCTGGTGCAGCGGGCGCCGCGGCGTGTTGGCGCTGTCGCCCTGCTGGTGCTGGTCGGGTTGGCCGCGCCGGTGGCGAGCATGCGGGTGGGTGACGCGGACGCTAGCAGCGACCCCGCCGGATCGCAGTCGCGGGCGTACTCCGAGGTGATGGCAGACACCTTCGGCGCCGGCATCGACGCTCCGCTGCTCCTGGTGGCCCGCACGCCTGACGCGGCCGCCGCGGCTGCGTTCAGCTCGCTGATGAGTGACGTGAAAACTGTCGAGGGTGTCGCCGCCGTCACCGCGGCACCCGCCGGTGCGGGACAGCGGATCGCCGTGGCCACCGTCACCCCCACCACGAGCGCGCAGGCCAAGGAAACCGCGGATCTGGTCAGCGACCTCCGCGAGAACGTGATCCCCGCGGCGAATGAGGGCACCGGGCTTCAGGTCTTTGTCGGCGGCACGACCGCCACCGCAATCGACCTGGGCGACGCGCTGATGGGCAAGCTGCCGCTGTACCTGGGTCTGGTCGCCCTTCTCGGGTTCCTGCTGCTGGCCCTGGCGTTCCGCAGCGTGCTCGTGCCACTGGTCGGCGCCCTGAGCAACCTGGCGACCATCCTGGTCGGCTTGGGAGCGATCACCGCGATTTTCCAGTTCGGCTGGGGGAGCGGGTTGATCGGTGTCGGCGACGGCGCACCGGTGATGTACATCGTCCCGGTCATCATCGTCGGTGTGGTCTTCGGCCTGTCGATGGACTACCAGGTGTTCCTGGTCAGCCGCATGCACGAGGAATGGACCCACACCCGCGACAACACTCGCGCCGTCCGGGTGGGGATGGTCGAGACCGGGAAGGTGATCGCCGCAGCCGCCGCGATCATGCTCTGCGTGTTCGCCTCGTTCAGCTTCAGCGGCGAGCGTATCGTCTCGGCCATCGGCATCGGCCTGGCCATCGCCGTCCTCATCGACGCGTTCGTGATGCGCCTGACGCTCCTGCCCGCGCTGATGACGCTGATCGGCCGGCGCAACTGGTCCTACCCGGCGTGGGCCGAGCGGATCACCCCTCGCCTGTCGATCGAAGGCCCGGACGCCGAGTCGGCTGTCGCACCGGACGCCGAGCCGGTGGCCGCCGGCCAGAGCAGGACAGGATCGTAGGGCTGAGGAGATGACGATGGAAACGCAGGCGCCCACGACTCAGCCTGAGGCGCCTGCGTCCCCGCCTGCTGTGCCTCGGCGCCCGCGCCTGTGGGCGGAAGCGCTGTTCCTCACGGTCGTGCTCGTGGTGATGCTGACCACCGCCACCGTGAGGGAAGGGCACGCCGAGTTCCCCAGCGCCACGCTGCTGGCATTCACTGTGGTGGCGTGGCTGCCGCTGCTACTGCGCACCCGATGGCCGCTCGCGGCGCTCGCCGGTGTCGTCACCGCCGAGTCACTGCACCTCATCCTGGTGCCTTACATCGATCCGGGTCTCACCCTGACCGCGCCGCTGGCGATGGGCGCTTACCAGCCGGTGCCGCTGGCCACCATGGTCGCCGCCTGGACCGTCGCCGCCCGCCGGCCACGCCGCATCGGCTGGCCCGCGGGCCTCGGTGCCGCAGTCGTCCTGTTCGCGGTCGCCGTCATCGCCCGGCCGCTCGCCTTGCTCGCCACCGACCTGGTGATGTTCCAGCTGGTCGTCATCGCCACCGCGGCCGGCAGTCTGGTCACCGCCCGCCGGGAACGCAGGGAACAGGCAGAGCGTGAGCGCAGGACCGAGATCCGCCAGCACATAGTGGACGAACGGCTGCGCATCGCCCGGGACCTGCACGACACCCTGGCGCACCACCTCACCGTGGTCAACGCCCAGGCCGGCGTGGCCAACCATCTGCTGAGCACCAACCCGACGGCCGCCGCTACCGCCCTGACCGATATCACCAAGCACACGATGCGAGCCCTGGACGAGCTGAGGGCCACCATCGGGCTTCTGCGCTACGACACCGACTTCGGCAACCGTGCCGCCGACACCTCCGACGGGCTGCGCCCCGTACCTGGACTGGATCGGCTCGACGAGTTGCTGGCCGGATCACGGTCAGCCGGTGTGGACCTATCCCTCACCGTCGTCGGCACACCCCTACAGCTTCCTGGCAGTGTGGACGTAGCCGCCTACCGCATCGTGCAGGAAGCACTGACCAACGTCGCCAAACACGCACCCGGCGCCACTGCCGAGGTTACGCTCACCTGGTCACCGACCCAGCTGGACCTCGAGATCCGCAACAGTCCCACCGTCGACAGACATCGCACAGAATCGGCACCAGGAACGGGGCACGGCCTCATCGGCATGCGGGAACGCGCACACGCCTGCGGCGGCGACGTGACCACCCAACCCCGGCCGGACGGCGGTTACCTCGTCCACGCCACCCTCCCCGCGGCCGGCCGGGCCACCTCTCCGGTATCTCGATCGACTCCGAAACGGTGAAGCCGTGACCATCCGCGTACTCCTCGCCGACGACCAGACCCTGCTACGCGCCACGTTCCGCCTCCTGCTCGACTCCACCGATGGCATCGAGGTCGTCGGCGAGGCATCCACCGGCGCCGAAGCCGTCGTCCGCGCACGCGCCGACCGCGCCGACATCGTCCTGATGGACATCCGCATGCCCGACATGGACGGCATCGAAGCCACCCGGCGCATCACCGCCGACGAGGCGCTCGCTGGAGTGAAGATTCTCGTGCTGACCACGTTCGAGACCGACGAACTGGTGGTGGCGGGCCTGCGTGCCGGGGCCAGCGGTTTCCTCGGCAAAGGTGTCGACCCCCAGACTCTGCTGCAAGCCATCCGTACCGTCGCGGCCGGCGAATCCTTGCTGTCACCTGCGGCGACCACCGCCCTCATCCAACGCTTCCTCGCCCAACCGCAGCCCGGACGCGGCGCACCCGGACCCGGCTTGGTCGAGCTCACCGCCCGGGAACGCGAGCTCACCGCCCTCGTCGGGCAGGGCCTGTCCAACGACGAGATCGCCGACCAGTTGTTCATCAGCACCGCGACCGCCAAGACCCACATCAACCGCGCCATGACGAAGACCGGCGCCCGCGACCGCGCCCAACTCGTCGTCTTCGCCTACGAGAACGGACTTGTCCTCCCCGGCGGCGACCAAGCGTCATGAGCCGCTCAACCTGCGTGCGGTTGCACCGCTGGTGCCGCAGTTCTGCTGTATCGACCGTTCTCACCGGCGAGCCGGAAAAGGGCAGGTTCCGATAACGCCTGCTCCCGGCGTCGCGGTTGACGGGGTGCGGCGAGGGACGACCGGGTTGCGGTCGGCTGCGGGGGGTGAGGTTGGGAGGGCGGGGGTTGACCGGTTGTGGGGCGGCGGCGGAGGCTGACAGGCAGGAGGACCCGGCGGGCTGAGGAGTTGTGATGGCGAAGGTATTGATTCTCACGGGGGATGCGGCGGAGACGCTCGAGGTGTTCTACCCGTACCAGCGGTTGCAGGAGGAGGGGTACGAGGTTGACATTGCGGCGCCGAGTGCGAAGAAGTTGCAGTTCGTGGTGCACGACTTCGTGGACGGGTTCGACACGTACACGGAGAAGCTCGGGCACACCTGGCAGGCCGATCTCGCCTTCGCCGACGTGAATCCCGAGGACTATGTCGCGCTGGTGATCCCTGGCGGGCGCGCGCCGGAGTACATCCGCAACGACGAGGACTGCCTGCGGATCGTGAAGCACTTCTACGGGGAGGCGAAGCCCGTCGCGCAGCTCTGTCACGGACCGCTCATCCCGGCGGCGGCCGGAGTACTGCAGGGGCGCAAGACTTCGGCGTACCCCGCCCTGGCGGCCGACATCCGGGCAGTCGGTGGCGAGTGGGTCGACGGTGACGCGGTTGTGGACGGCACCGTGGTGTCGGGGCGCGCGTGGCCGGACCACCCGGGCTGGATGCGTGCGTTCATGACTGTCCTGAAGGAGCACGCACCTGCCTAGTTGGCGTTGCGAGCTACTTTTTCAGCATGGTGGGGCGGTTAGCGGTCGCGGTACTGCTGACGGCTGCCCTGGTGGGCTGCTCGGACGTCGCCGGCACGCCTTCGACGGCTCCGCCGACCACGCCCACCAAGCCGACCTTGGACCCGAAGCCGACGGAGCCTGAGCGTTCGGTGCCCGAGAAGACCGTGCGCCCGCAGGCGAAGCCGACGGCCCAGAGGACGATGACGACGACCGCGATGAGCATCGGGATCCCGGCGATCGGGGTACGCGAGCTGAGGGTAGTGGCCTACACCGGTACTGCGGACGACCGCCCCGGCACGGTGATCCAGGACCGCGGGGTCGCCGCCAGCCCGCGCGGATCGGCCGGCGGGGTCGGTCCGGGCGAAACCGGCAACTTCATCCTCACCGCGCACCGGACCACGCACGGGAGGCCGTTCGGACGGGTGCCGGAGCTGCAGAACGGCGACCACATCCTGGTGACCGCGGACGGGATGATCTACGACTACACGACTACGTGGTCATCAAGTCGATGAAGATCTCGTTCCGCAAGCCTGAGGAGAAGGCCCAGCAGAACGCGGCCGTCCCCGGTCGGCCGGGGGAGAAGCCGACCCGCGCCATGATCACGCTCTCTACCTGCGCGACCCCGGAGGACCACGCGGAGGGCAACTATTGGAGCGACGCGCTCGGCAACCCCGAACACCGCATCAACAAGATCGGCACCCTGGTCGCCACCCGCCCGGCTACCTGACCACCGGCACCGCAGTACGAGCGGTTGTCAGCTGCGGCCGAACTTCCACCACTTGGGTTTGTTCTCCTTGATCTCTTCCTCGGTCAGCGGCGGCGGTACCGGCGGCTTCGACTCCTCGGTGAGGAAGTTGCCCGACTCCGTGTCGTACGGCGTGACGCCCAGCCGGCTGCTGATCTCCATCACCACCGGGATCGAGCGGGCCCCGTCGTTGATGTAGAAGGTGATGTCGCGGACCTCGACACCCTTGCCGATCGTCATCTCGACGTCGTACTCGTCGCTCTGCAGCAGCAGCCAGGACCGTTTGCTCGCGTCCACGCCCGGCACCACCTCGCGAACCGCCTCGACCACCGCCTCCGCAGTACCGAGGGACGGCGGCTCGTAGCCGTCCGGAATTTCGTCGAGGCGGCGTACGCCCCCTGGCCCTCGCATCGCGTAGATAGCCCAGCTCATACGGACAGCATTGCTCAGGCCTGGTGAATCGCGCACACCCGGGGCTCGGCGGGCGGGGACCGGTCAGCCGGGTTTGCGGGCCGTGACCAGGGCGAACGTCAGGTATTCGCCCTGGTCCGCCGCCAGCATCTCGAGGCTCGGATCGGGGCTGCCGTTGCGCTCGGAGCTCACCTGCGCCCAGGTCAGCCAGTCGCGCCAGCCGGACTCCTGCAGCCGCGCAGACGTGACCTCGACGAGCTCGGTGATCTCCCAGTGGAACCTCCACCAGTCGGCCGTGTGCCAGGCGATCGCCTCCCAGCCGACGAGCTTCTTGATGTGCGCGGGGATCTCGCCGAGCTCGCGGACCTCCCGGGTCAGCGCGGGCGTGGCGATGCCGAACTGCCCGCCTGGCTTGAGGAATCCGGTGATGTAGGCGAGGTAGTTGTCCGCAGTACCGAAGTATTCGTAGGCGTCGATACAGACGATCGCGTCGAAGAACTCCCGCGCGAAGGGCAATGCGTGCGCCTCCGCCTTGATCGCGGTCACCTCGACGCCCTGGCTCGCGAAGTTCGCGGCCGCGTCGGTCGGGTCGATCCAGAGGTCCGCGGCCCAGACCTGTACGCCGAACTCCTTCGCCAGGAACACCGATGTGGCGCCCTTCCCGGAGCCGAGGTCGAGCACCTTCATCCCGGGCCGCAGGTCGAGATCCCGGGCGAGATCCTCGAGCAACCACAACGGATTCGGTCCCATGTCGCAGTCGAGCAACCAGTCCGCGTCGTACTTCGACGCCAACGGATACTCATCCCGCCCCAGCTCAGCCATCCCGCCACCCAACCGCCCCTGCCACAGAACCCGCAAGCCAATTAGACGTGCCGGTACGCCGTACGGGCGCGTGGGCGGTCCGCCGTACCGGCGCGCGGGTGGGTCGACAAGGGGGGTGGGGTGGGGCAGAGTTTCGTGGCATGCGGGTGAGGCCGATGGACGGGGACGGGCTGCGGCTGGTCGAACAATGGCTGGCGGCGGACCCGGTCGGCGGCGCGATCTTCGGCGGGTTCTACGGGCATGCGGTCGCCCGCTGGACACCGTTGCTTGAGGCACCGAGTCGGCACGGCTGGCTCACCTCGGACGACGAAGGCGCGGTCGGTTTCATCGACCTGGAGATCCTCGACGGCGAAGCCGAGGTCACGTACTACGTCAGCCCCGCACGTCGCCGCCAAGGCCTCGGCCGAACGACCATCGCCCAGGTCGTCACGCTGGCGACAGACAAGGGCGCCCGCCAGATCCACGCCGCCGTCGAACCCACGAACACAGCCAGCCTCGCCGTCCTCCGCACGGCCGGCTTCACCGAACTGAGCGAGAACGAATTCGGCGAACTCGAGTTCCGCCTGGACTTGAATGCCTGACTACGCTGGCGTCCTCGCCTTCCGCGACAACAACCTCGCCCTGGTGCGCGAACGCTACGAGCACTGGAACACCGAGCACTGGAACACCGAGCACTGGACCTCCCCTCCGGCGCCCTGGAACCCGGCGAATCCCCCGAAGACGCGGTCATCCGCAAACTCCACGAAGAAGCCGGCCTCATCGTCACCGCCGACCAGTCGACCCTGATCACCGAAGTCCAAGTCATCAGCCAGGACCACACCCACCACAGCACAGCCTGGACCTACCGCGCCGACATCCCGACCGGCGACTTTCACCTATAACCCCACCGAAGACCTCCTGACCCGCACCTACCAAGTAACCCGCTCCACAGGCTGACTGACGCTCCGGTACTTCGGTCCGCCGACCGCGGCCGATCTGTTTCAGCGGGAGGAGGGGAAGCCGGGGCTGGAGGTCCCGGGTGAACGGGCGGAGAGTTGGGTGACGATGCGAGCGACTGAGGTGGCGGTGGGCTCAGCGGACGTGTCGGCCTCGAGTTCGTCGGCATGCTGGTGCACTTGATCGAACTCGATGAGGTCCAACTCATGCGGTCCGTTGAGGCGATCGGTACGGAGCAGTTCGCGGTCACGCACGATCGGCAGAGGGCAACGGACGCCGATGAGAACCACCTCGAACTCGCCGAAGAGCTCGACATACCGGGGTAGTTCGGCGGGGGAGGTGATCGATTCGGCGATGACCGGGAAGCCTCCCGCGGCGACTTCCCGCAGGCACGCGAGGTACGCGGTGAGGACCTGATCGAACAGGTCGGCAATCGCACCGCGGGTCCAGAACGGATCCCGGATCGAGCCGCGGAAGTCGTCCAGCGACTGGTAGAAGACGGGCTCCGGCAGCGCCGTGTGCCTACGTCATCCTGCCGGCGGACCGTGATCCGTTGAGGAACACGATGCGGCTGCTCTGCACGAGTGCACAGGGTAGCGGCTGGGGAATTGGGATGTCAGAGGTTTTCGGGAACGGTTTGATGGATGAATGGTTGAACTGGATGCGGCGATCAGATCGTTCTATCGGGACCGGTATGTCGAGGACGACCGGCTGAGTCGATCGGGCCACGGGCAGCTGGAGTTCTTACGGACGCAGGAGCTCTTGCGCCGACTCCTACCGGCGCCTCCGGCAACGATCCTGGATGTGGGCGGAGCGACGGGCGTCCATGCGCGATGGCTGGCAGCGGACGGGTATTCGGTGACCTTGGTCGATCCAATGGTGGAGCATGTCGAGAAGGCAGCGGCGGTGGGCACGTTCGCAGCAGTCATGGGGGATGCGCGGCAGTTGGAGCAAGAAGACGACAGCGTCGACGTGACGTTGCTGCTCGGACCGCTGTATCACCTGGTCGAGGCGTCAGATCGCGCGCAAACGCTGGCCGAGGCTGCCCGGGTGACGCGACCCGGTGGGATGGTGGTTGCCGCAGGCATCAGCCGGTACGCCGGGTTGCTCGAGTACGGCAACAACGGCCGGCTCGCCGAGGACAACCTTCACCTGTTCACGGACGCCCTCGCGACGGGCCGGAACTACGACGACCCCGAGGGATTCACGAACGCGCACTTCCACCACGCGGAGGAGCTGCGCTCGGAATTCGAGAACGCTGGCCTCGCCGACATCGCAGTACTGGGCGTGGAAGGCCCAGCAGCCCCCACCCTCGACAACGCCACTGTCGACGAGATTCCCCGCCTACTCCCGTCCGCAATCGTCTTGGCCCGCCTGCTGGAGACCGATCCCTTGATGATGTCCGCCAGCCTCCACTTCCTAGCCTTCGGCCGCGTCTCCTAGCGAGTACGGCGCCCCGCCGGGCGACCGCACACGCCGAGGATCCTTCTCGCTGGGTCCACAGTTGCGGTGGGTTGTGGACAACTCGTCCGGATCCGGAGTGTTGGCACAATTCCGGACGAAGATCGGAATCCCTTACAAATAAGGGCCTTCCGGCGCAGAAACTGTCGGCGGCGGTGTCTAGGGTCTGGGGTATGGAGATCTTGGGTGAGCGGCCGGTGTGGTCGATGAGCGACAGCGAGCAGCTGGCGACTCTCGACGCGCTGCAGGCTGAGGTGTCCCGGTTGCAGACCTACCGCCTGCAGGTCCTGGCCGGCTACGACGCGACCGGTCACGCCGCCACCCTGGGTGCCGGTGACACCGCCCGGCTGCTGGCGTTTCGGCACCGGCTCGACCCGGGCGTGATCAAGCGTGACCTGGCCCTGGCCAAGGCCCTCCAGAAGTACCCCGCCGTGACCGACGCCCTGCCACCGGTCAACCCCGACCCCGACACCGACGGCAGCGACGCAGACGCCAATCCGGACGAGCCGGACAGCGAGCCGGGCGCCGACGCCGGTGCGGGGGTGGGGGTGGTGTTGTCGCCGGCGCAGGCGGCGGCGATCGTGGCCGAGCTGGAGGCCGTCCCCAGGACCGTCGCGGTCGCGGACCTGGCCGTGGCCGAGGAACAACTCGTCGCGCTGGGGCGCCATTTCGGCCCGTCGGAGCTGCGCAAGGCGGCGCGCCGGGCCCGCGACCTGCTGGACGCCGACGGGCCGGCACCGGAAGAGGACAAGGCCTATGCCCGGGAGGAGTTGCGGGTGCGGCCCGCGGACCGGGGGGTGAAGTTCAGCGGCTACCTGGCCAACGAGAACGCCGAACTGTTCCAAGCCCTGATCCTCGAGGGTTCGAAACCCCGCAAGACCGTCACCGGCGAGTTGGACCCCCGCTCACCGGACAAGCGCCGCGCCGACGCCCTCACCGACATCCTCAACGTCACCTCCAACGCCATCAACGTGGCCAGCTCAGCCGACCCGGCCGACCCGGCCGACCCGGCCGACCCGGCCGGGGCAACCCTGGACGGTGCCGAGATGGCCGGATCGGCAGGCGGCAACGGCACCCCAGCGGCCGGTAGCGCCGCCGACACCGGTGCAGCAGGCGGTGGTGCTGCAGGCGGTGGTGCTGCGGCGGTGGCCGGGTATGGCCCGAAGGCGCACATCACGATCACCATCGACCTCAAAGACCTCACCGACGCCGGGGCGCACGCGGTCGGGACCCTGGTCCACGGCGAGGGACTGTCCGCCGGCGCGATCCGCCGGTTGGCGTGCGAGGCGCAGATCATCCCGATCGTGCTCGGCGCCAACTCCGAACCCCTCGACGTCGGCATGGCCCAACGCTTCGTCAACCGCGCCATGCGCCGCGCCCTGAACGCCCGCGACAAGGGCTGCGTCGTGTGCAAAGCCCCGCCGATCTTCTGCGACGCCCACCACCTGATCTCCTGGATCGACCACGGCCCCACCGCCCTGACCAACCTGGTCCTGCTCTGCCGCCGCCACCACATCGACACCCACCACGGCCGCTGGCACATCACCCTTGATCGCGGCACCGTCACCGTCGCCCGCCCTGCTTGGGCCGAACCCCACCCCACCCGAACCCGCTACCGCACCCCCACCACCAGCCACCCCGACCGCCGAGCGTCGGACAGCGCTGCCCGCAACCGCGCCCACACCCCGGCGCGCACCACCGCCGTGAATCGAACCGCCACCGCGAACAACCCCGCCGCGCAGTTCGACCCGTGGGCAGATACCGACCCGCCCGATCCAGGGCCTGGCAGCCAGACCCGTCCACCCGACGACCCAGGTCAGCGGGCGCTGCACCACGCCCCGCCGGGCTGACCGCCCGCAGGGGACAAACCGCCCTGAATTGACGCCGGCGGAGTAACCCCGCTGGCGGGGTTACTGCCGAAGCGCAGGCCGGGAGCGCGCAGACGTCGACGGTGCTCTCGCTCCGCGCCCACCCCGTGGATCTGGGGTTAGACGTGGAGGACGACCTTGTGTGGGGTTATGCGTACTACAGTGCGGACGACTTCAGGAGGCAGCGCGGCGTACTCGGCTCCGGCGCCTTCGCCGGCATAGACCTCCGCCAATCGCTGTGCCACCGCTCGGCCGACATCCTCTGTGACGGTGGCTGTGCCGCGGATCTCGACGTACTCGTCGGGGTTGCCCTTGGCGATCACCAGGAGACTGGCGTGCGGGTCGTTCCGCAGGTTCGTGTCTTTGCGCCGCCCGGCCTGTGTCGAGATCACCACCTCGTCGCCCTCGCGGCCGATCCACACCACGGAGGTCTGCGGACTTCCATCCGCGTTCACCGTCGCCAGTACCGCCGGATTGGCGCCATCCACCAGCCGCCGCGCGTCCTCACCCAAGCTCACCGTCACCCGCGCGATGCTACGACCCACCCGAACCACCGCTCCACCGGGCTATGCGAGAGAGGGAGTCCGGACGTTCATCGCCACTGTGCATACTGCGCCACGTTCCATCGGGCGCTGTGCCAGGCCCAGGAGGGCTGCTGCGGCTGGGCGCCCTGCGGTTGTGCTGGGTTGTGTGGAAGGCAGTCAACGCCGACTATCGGCAAGCGGTAGGCGGCCTGCTTACGCGGCTTCAGTTGTTGGGGTGCAGGGCGTGTTCGGCGATCTCTTGGACCCTGGCGAGGGTGATGCCGTTGCGTTGTTCGACGGCGAGGGGATGGTCCGTCGGCTCTAGTTCGATGAAGGGCCGTACGCCGACGGGGCGGCTGTGCAGGTTCGTCGCCAGGTTGACGGTGGTCGGGTCATAGTCCAGCGCGGAGGACAACCAGCCGAAGTACGGGTCATCGTGCTCGCGGCCCTCGGTCTCCCAGTGGTCGGAGATGTGGGCGAAGCTCTTCTCGCTCAGCGACACCCAGACGCCCCACGCGAAGCTCTCCTCGCTGTCGAGTACCGGGATCTCGATCAGCCCGCGGACGAAGAAGTGCTCCCGATTGATCACGCACTGGTCCGAGGTCAGCTCGCAGTCCGGTGAGTCGGCCATCTCCGGGCTCCAGTAGACCGGGGCCTCGAGATGGAACGCCATCGGCAGTTCCGCATGCAGCTCACCACAACAAGAACACCTGAACCTCAGATCCATGCGCGAACCCTAGAGCACCCGGTCCGCGGGGACGATGTCGGCGAGGATCTCGAAGGCTGTCTCCAGGCGGGCCGCCAGGACGGAGTCGATCGAGCCGGTGAACCGGAAGCTGACGACGCCGTCGCCGGGGTTGTCGGCAAGGTGGACCGTCAGGATCGGGTCGCCGCACAACGGATAGGAGGAGTACCACCCGTCGGGCTTGTCGGCGTCGGTCCAGGGGAGGGCGGTCCAGATCGCCTCCCAGTCCAGCGGGCCGAAGTCGTAGCCGATCCAGTGGGACCCTTACCCGATGAGCCTTTCCACGTTGACCACGTCGATCCACCCGGGGCGATCTGTTCCCATCCGCCCATGGTCGACGATCAGGCGAGCCGAGGCCTCCCAACAACCGAGCCCTCCCAACAACCGAGCCCTCCCAACAACCGAGCCCTCCCAACAAACCGAGCCCTCTCCAACGACCGAGCCCTCTCCAACGACCCGGGCCGCCCTAGCCGAGTCCCCTTCAACGACCCGAGCGCCGCCAGTAGCCGACCGCTCAATAGACCGAGTAGCCGCCGTCGATCAGCAGGATGGTGCCGGTCATGAAGGAGGTTGCTGGCGAGGCGAGATAGACGACCGACGGCGCTATCTCCTCAGGCGTGGCATACCGCTGCAAAGGCGCGTCGAGGATCCAGTTCTGGCGGAACTCCGGCCGATCGACCGGGGCCATCTCGGTCTTCACATAGCCGGGGGCGATCGCATTCACCCGAATCCCGTGCGGCGCCCACTCGGCCGCAAGACTTCTGGTCAGGTGGTGGACCGCCGCCTTGGACGCGTTGTACGACGCCTGCCACTGCGGGCGGTTCACGATCTGCGCGGACATGCTGCCGACGTTCACGATCGCCCCGCCGCCGGCCGCGATCATGCCGGGTGCGACCGCAGTACTGGTGTTCCACAACGCGGTGACGTTGAGGTCCATCACCTGCTGCCACTCGTCGTCCGGTACTTCGAGGGCCGGCCGGTGGATCGCGATGCCCGCGTTGTTCACCAGGATGTCGATGCCACCAAGTGCTGAGGTGACCTCGGCGACCATCGCCGTCACCTGGTCCTTCACAGTGATGTCGGCCTGTACTGCGAGCCCGCGCCGGCCGCGTGCTTCCAGCTCTTCCACGACCTGAGCGTTCAGCGAGGCGTCCCGCGCGACGATCGCCACGTCGGCGCCGGCCTCCGCGAGCGCCAGGGCGAAGGCGCGGCCAAGTCCGCGGTTGCCGCCGGTCACCAGCGCCCGCCGGCCGTTCAGCGCGAAACTGTCCAGCACATTCATTCAGTGCTCCATTCGGTACGGAGAGTAGGCAACCAGCGGACGCAGGTCGCGATCCGATGTCAACAGCGGCAAACCAAGTACATCGAACGACTGTTTGCGACGTACCATCATCCAGCGGTTCGGACCGGGGGGTCTTGCCGCGATCAGCTGATGGGTGGGGCGGGCCGCGGGCCCGATCTGGGGAAGCAGGGAAATCCATGTCCGACAAGTCTGGGCCCAGGCCCGGGCATTTTCTGCCGGGCGGCGCGGGTGAGACGCCCACCGACGAGACGATCAAGGCCGGTACGCCGAACGACGCCGCCCCGAAGCCCGGGCACTTCCTCCCAGGCGGCACAGGTCAGGCCTCAATCACGACAACACCCAAACCCGAGATGGCCAAGCCGCAGGCCGGGCTGACCCCGCTGGCCGCGCCGACTCCTCGCCTCGGTCCGGGAGCGGAAACCCCCACGGGGCCACCGCAGCTTCACGGATCCCGCCTCGGACCACCGCCGTCCGGGGATCCGGCCGCGGCAGCGTTCAAGGCGCGGTACCAGCCCGACCCCATCCCCTTCCACCCGCGGAAGAGGTCGAAGGGCCTGATCGCCGCGATCGTCGTCGGTGCCCTGCTGGTCGTCGGCGGTGGAGTCGCCGCGGCCGGCAAGGTGCTCTCGTCGTACGACGACTTCGTCGCGAACCCGCTGGGCACGCCGTCGCCCAAGCCGATCGGCGTACCGACTGACGTGGAGCCGGACGCCGACCCGGTCTCGGACACCGTGGTCGCGCAGGAGAACAAGCTCTACGCCAACGGCAAGCTGGCGCCGGTCAAGTGCCGGGAGCCGCAGTTCCCGCCGACCTCGAAGGAGAGCGTTCGCTCCTACTACCGGGCTCTGCTGACCTGCCTGAACACCGCGTGGGAGCCGGTCGTCCGCAAAGCCGGCTACGAGTTCAAGGCCCCGCAACTGATCATCTTCGACGACGGCCAGGAGACCGCGTGCGGAGTACAGGAGCAGGTCTCCTCGTACTGCGACGCCAACGGCGGCAGCGTCGCCCTGCCCTGGCAGGACCTGCAGGACGAGTACTCGAAGAACGCGGCGCTGGCCCGGATCGACATGGCGGACGCGCTCAGCTACGTCTACGGGGTGCACGTGGCGAACCTGACCGGCATCCTCGCGGCGTCGCGCAACCTGCGGGACGCGGCGCCGAGCGAACTGGCCGCGCAGGAGATCGGCCGGCGGCTCGCGCTGCAGGCGACCTGCCTGTCCTCGATCTTCCTGAGCGCGGCGAAGGGCACCTTCCCGATCCGTGGTGGCCTGCTCAACGCCTGGAAGTGGCGCAGTTCGCACAGTGGCGATGAACTGACCACGGGCTCGGTGCGCGATCATGGTTCCCGCAAGAACGTCCAGTTCTGGATGACCCGGGGTTTCTCGACCATGAACCCCGGTTCTTGCAACACTTTCGTGGCAGCAGCGACCAAGGTCAGCTGATCACCGACCGGGACTGGGGACGTCTGATGGCTGACGAGGAGTCGCACGGCGCTGGGCCCATGCCTGGCCACTTCCTGCCCGGCGGCGCAGGCGACGCACCGGTGGACACGGCCGGTACTCCGGTGCCGCCGCTCCAGACCGCTCGTCAGGAACTCGGCCTCGGCAGGGCACGCCCGGTGCGCAGCTCGACGGACCGGTCCCTGAGACGCGGTACTCCGCTGCCCCCCGACCCGTTGGCTGCCCGTGGCTTCGGCGCACCTCCGTCCGCTCCACTGCCCGGTGCCCCCGTCACTCCGCTGAAGGGGACCCGCCAGCTCGGTGGCACCCGCCCGGTCGGCTGGCACTCCACCTCGACCCGGACCGGAGTACCGCAGTTCACGGCCGCTCCGCCGCCGCTGAAGCCGCCGCGGCGGTTCTCGAAGCCGCTCATCGCGGTCTGCTCGGTGCTGGGCCTGATCGCCCTCGGCGGCGGTGCGGTGGCCAGCTACAAGCTGATCGACAACTTCGACAACACCGTCGAGAACCCGCTGGCCCGTCCGTCGGTCAGGCCGTCGGAGGAGCCGCCGGCGCCCGCGCCCCCGCAGCCCACCGTCACGGTGACCGTCCCGACAGTGCCCGACGCGGTGCGGGTGCAGAAGAACGAGCTCTACACCGCCGGCAAGGTGCCCTCGGTCAACTGCACCGAGCCGGCCGTCAGGCCGACTACCCAGGCGAACGTGCTGAAGTACTACCAGGCGCTGCTGCCGTGCCTGAACAAGGCCTGGGCGCCCCTGGTCCGCAAGTCCCACTACGAGTTCCGCGCACCCCGGCTGGTGCTCTACAGCAAGTCGTTGCCATCGGCATGCAGCGGCGAGTCCGACACGGCGTTCTACTGTCCCACCGACGAGACCATCTCGATGCGCTGGCAGCAGGACGTCAAGAACTACAAGATCGACAAGGAATCCACTCGGGTCGACATGATGGACACGCTCGCGCACGAGTACGGCCATCACGTCCAGCAGCTCACCAACATCCTGATCTCGGCGGACTCCCGCGAGGGCTGGGCGAAGACCCAGGCCGCGAAGCAGGAGGAGAGCCGCCGGGTCGAGCTGCAGGCGAACTGCCTGGGGGCGGCGTTCCTCGGTGCGAACAAGGTCAGCCTGGGGATCAAGGGCAACAAGCTCCGCGCCTGGGAGTACATGACCAAGCACAGCGGCGACGAGTACAACCCGAAGAAGGTCCGCGACCACGGCTCCCGCAAGAACCAGTGGGTCTGGTCCGGCTCCTCCTTCAAAACGACCAACCCCGCCTCCTGCAACACCTTCACGGCCCCCAGCGCAAAAGTCAGTTGATTCCGGAGCCCTCCGTCCGGGGCAACTCGAGGAGCCGCCCCAAGTACTAGGGCGGCATCCGGCGGCGCGGAGTACTAGAGCTTGAGTTTGAAGCCCTCGTGGGAGTTGGTGAAGCCTAGGCGGGTGTAGAAGCGGTGGGCGTCGGTGCGGGTCTTGTCCGAGGTCAGTTGGACCAGGGAGCAGCCGCGGGCGCGGGATTCCTCGATGGACCACTCGATCAGGGTGGTGCCGAGGCCTCCGCCGCGGGCTGAGTCGGCCACCCGGACGGCCTCTACCAGGCCGCGGGACGAGCCCTTGCGGGACAGGCCGGGGATGATCGTCAGCTGCAGCGTGCCGACCAGCTCACCGTTGCGCTCGGCAACCACCAGGACCTGGTTCGGGTCCCGGTCGAGCTGCTCGAAGGCGGCCAGGTACGGCGTCAGGTCGGAGGGGTCCTCGCGGGTGGCGCCGAGCTGGTCGGCGGCGATCATCGCGACGATCCCGGCGACGTCGGCGGCGGTGGCACGGCGGATCACAACATCGGTCATACCGGTCAGGATCTCAACCGCGTTGACCGGTTCAGTCCGCGGGGGTCAGCACCGACCGGTGGGAACGCTAATTGCCTTACGCAATCACATTGCGTTGGAAACAGCGTTTGCAGGCCGGTTCGAACGGCAACTGGTCCGGCGGCGACAACGGCTGGAGCGGTACGCCAGGCAACCAGCCCGCCGCGGCACAGCTAGTTTCCCGCTGCCGCACAGCTAATCCCTCGCGCCGGAAGGGTCACCTCCGGCACGAGCCCAGGGCGGGCGCGATCGGATCGGATCGCGCCCGCCCACCCCTGCCGAACACCCCACGGCTCACAGACCCCGAGCCATTCACCCGCGCTGCCGCAGGAGGCCGGCATGCGGGTTAGGAGTTGGACTCGTCCTCGGCGGGGGTGGCGTTGGGGCCGGAGCGGCGGACGTCTTCTACTTTGGCCATGGCTTCGCGGAGTTCGGCGAGCCAGCTCTCGCTGTGCTGGGCGACGAGCTTGACGCACCAGCCGAGGGCGTCGCTGCGGGAGCGCGCGACGCCGGCGTCGACGAGGGTGTCGAGCACCTGGCGTTCGGGCTGCCGGAGCCTCGTCATCACCGGTGCGGACAGGGACGTGAAGATCGTCCGGGTGTCGCCGGCCTGGACTCCCCAGGCGACCTTCTGCCTGGTCGCGTGCTCGAGCTCGCGGGCGATCTCGATCCGCTTCTCCCGGGTGTCCTCCCGGAACTGCTTGATCCGGCCCTCCTCAGCGGCCGACCGCGAGGCTGCACTGACCTCGCCGTCCTGCCGCGGCGCCGGAATCCTGCCGACCACGAGAATCTCGTCGCGGTCGATCGTCACCTCTGGTTCGCCCTCGAACCAGTCCGAAGGAAGCCGGCCGGTCAGCCAGCCCTTCACGCGCTCACCCTCATGCTGTGTACTCATGTAATCATGATTACACCCCAGGTCAAGCCGCACTCAACCCCTGAGAACAGCTGCCGGGAAACCTCGCCCGCGCAGCCGCACACTGTGCCCCGCCCGCGCCGAGGGGGTTCGCCCACTGTCAGAACAGTGGGGTAACCCCCAGAGCAGTGGGTAACCCCCGAGGAGGCAGCGAACCCCCAGAAGCACTAGCGCACCCCGGAGGGCGCGAAACCTCGCTCGCGCAGCCGCAGAGTGTGCTCCGCCCGTGCCGTGGGGGTTCGCCCACTGTCAGAACAGTGGGGTAACCCCCCAGAGCAGTGGGTA